>CAMNHG010000046.1 GCA_946539105.1 uncultured Clostridia bacterium
TATATTTACGCTGACATTGAAAGCAGAATGAAACGCGCCGTTGACAGAAACGACATTGAGCCTGCCAGAGCCAAACAGGCAGTTTTGAAGGCAGACAAAAGCAGAGCTAACTACTACAGTTTTTATTCAGGACAAAAATGGGGTCAGGTTGACAACTACGATTTGTGTATTAACACCACAAACCTTACTCCGGAAGTTGCCGCTGATTTGATTGTCGATTACCTTAATTTACTCGACAAAAATTAGAGGCATAAAATAACTCCTCCTGAATATACTGTATCATTGTTGTATCATTAATTTAGGAGGTGAAAAATATGAAATTCGTCATTATGGATATTGATGATTTTATCTTCGGCAACGAGGAATGGCACGAAAGCGAGAGGTAAGCCGCGCTTACCAAGCTTTTAAAAGGAATTTTAATTGAAAATCGCTTAGTGTTTTTCGTTGACATAAAATCCACATGCGTTCAGCCGTCCGTTTTCGGGCGGCTGTTTTATTTTTGGTTAAATGTACAATTGAATAATTATGTATTGTGTGGTATTATCTTTTTTGGCAAGGAGGATTTTTATGCACACAAAAGTAAAATTATTAAGTATTATTTTATCCGCTGTTATGATATTGAGCATAATTTGCGCTGCTCCAATAACCGCTTCCGCCACTGTTACCGCAAGCGGTACTTTTGAAAATATAAGCTACAAAATTGAGGACGGCGTTCTTACCGTGAGCGGCACGGGCGATACCGGAGGAAACTACGGTCAGACAAAGCCTTGGAGCGAGTACAAAAGTTCAATCACCAAAATTGTAGTTTCGGATGGAATAACGAAAATTTCGGATACTTTATTTAACAGCCTTAGTAAGGTCACAGAGGTTTCGCTTCCAAATAGCCTTAAAGAGATTGGCGAGTATGCTTTTTCCAACGACTCCTCACTTGAAAGCGTCACTTTCCCTGAGAGTTTGGAAACAGTAAAAATGTTGGCGTTTTCATCCTGCTCCAATTTGAAGAAAATTAATTTCCCTCCGAAATGCGCCTTCGGAGCTTGGGCTTTTATGAACTGTGGTTTTACTACGCTTACAATTCCGTCGAGCTTTGTGGGTACAATTGACTCATACTGCTTTAACTCAAATGAAAACCTCAGAGCTGTTAGCATTGGAAGCGGAGTAAACCTGAATTGCCGAGGTCCGTTTGCGTCTTGCGATAAGCTGCGTTATCTTATGGTAGATAACGACAACCCATATGTGTGCGATGTTGATAACGTGCTTTACACAAAGGATTTGAGCGAATTGATTTTTTACGCTCCGGGAAGGGACAGAGCAAGCTTTACGATTCCGAACGGAGTTAAAACAATTGGCGACTATAGCTTTGACAGCGTTGAAAGTCTTACTAAGCTGACAATTCCCGAGGGCGTTACCGTTATTGAGCAGAGTGCTTTCAAAAGCTGCACGAACCTTACCGATATAGATTTTCCGGACAGTCTTGAAAAGATTGAAGCAAACGCGCTTTTAAACACGGGATGGCTCAATAATCAGCCCGAAGGTCTGATTTACATTGGTAAAATCGCATTTAAGATGAAGGGTTATTCTCCGGCTACGGTTATACTAAAATCCGGCACAAAAAAGATCGCTCCGGACTGTTTTTCTTACCGCTCAACACTTAAGCAGATTGTTTTCAGCGATACTTTAGGCGAAATCGGTGAGGGAGCATTTAACAAATGCACTCAGCTGAACAACGTAATAATTCCCGACAGCGTTAAGGTGATTGAAAACAACGCTTTCTATGACTGCGACTCGCTTACAAAGCTTAAAATCGGCAAAGGTATTACAAAGCTTAATCCGTTTGTGTTCGCGATGTGCGATAAGCTTGAGGAAGTTGTAATTTCGGATAGCGTAACCTGTATTGATGAATTCGCTTTTCACGGGGATTCGGTGCTGAAAAAGCTGACAATTCCTGCTTCGGCAACTGACATCAGATACAATGCATTCGGATTTTTAACCGAGAATAACAGGTATGTAAAAAACACCGATCTAACCGTTTACGGCTATACCGGCAGTGCCGCTGAGCTTTACTGCAAAAACAAGGATATAAAATTTGTCTCTATAGGCAAAGTACTTATCGGTGACGTCAACGGCGACGGTTCGGTGGATGTTCTCGACGCCGCGGCGGTTCAAATGAATTCGACCGGCAGAGCCAGACTGACAAACTCTCAGCTTTCGATTGCAGATGTTAACAACGATAAAATTATCGATGTACTCGACGCGGCTGAAATTCAAAAATACGCGGCAGGAATAATTAAAGAGTTTAAAAAGAAATAAGACCATAAATATGACGGCGGCTGTCACCAACTGACAACCGCCGTATTTGTTTGCCCCTGAACGGTTCGAGGGCGTTAATCTTCGTTATTTATAAAGCTGATTGGGTCGGCGTTTGTGCCGTTTACCTTGACCTCGACGTGGATATGGTTTTTGTCGCTCGCTTCAAACGGAACCGTGCCGACAGTCGCGATTTTGTCACCCTGCTTGACGGTATCGCCCTTTTTGACCTTGACTTCGCCCAGTCCGCTGTAAACACAGACGACATTATTGACTGAGATTTCAACTGTTTTTCCGAACAGCTTATCCTCAGTCACCTTTGTAACCTCTCCGCCGCTCATCGACATCACGTCGTCGCCGAGATTTGCGGCAAAGTCAACACCGCTGTGCGGTTTCCAAACGTTAAGCGTTTTGTAGTAGACGCTCTCCTTGCTGTACTCGCGCAGGATGTTGCCGCCCTTTACCGGAAAGGCAAGGCTGATATCCGCGGCAAGCATTGTCTGCAACGCGTCGCGGCTGTAGGTTGTTTTTTGAGTGGTCGGCTGAACGGTTGTGTCCTCCTGTTCGGCGACCTCGGTGGGATAAGTTTCCTTTTCCGGCTTAAAATCTCTGCCGATAGTCGGCATAGGCGGAGTCGCGTGGACTCCTGTTACCGGCTGATTAACCTGCTTTGCGTTTGATGAAGCAAGGTTCTGCTTTGCGGAATTGCTGACGGTGTTGTATGTTGAATATACCGCCATACAAACAGCGATTAGGCAGATTGAAAACGCGGTGTAAAATCCGATTTTTTCGCGGCGGGATTTTCTTTTTCTTCTTTCGCCGCTGTAATGTTCGCTCATAAAAAAGCACCTCCGCTGTTATTATTGGCGGAGGTGTTCTGATTTATTCAATTTTATTCCAATACTTTGTAGCCTTGTTCTTCAACGGTTTCTTTGAGCTTATCCGCTGAAACATCGTTATTGAGCGTTACAACCGCCGTGCCTTTTTCGTGGCTGACCTCGGCGGATTCTACCTCCGCAAGTGATTCCAGCGCGGATTTTACCCTTGCCTCACAGTGCGGGCACATCATTCCCTCGATTTTGAGTGTTGTTGTCATTTTTGTATCCTCCTTAATTGCTTCGCTTTTTATTATCTTTTCGGTTTTTATTTCGGTTAGCTTTACAAAATTCAGTCTGAGCGCGTTTGTTACCACGCAGAAGCTCGAAAGGCTCATTGCCGCCGCGCCGAACATCGGGTTCATACTCCAACCGAGGATTGAGATAAACACTCCGGCGGCAAGCGGTATGCCGATTATATTATATATGAATGCCCAGAACAGGTTTTGGCGGATATTTCTCAGCACGGCTCTGCCGAGTTTTACGGCGTTTGGCACGCCTAAAAGCGAGCTGTTCATCAGCACAACATCAGCAGCGTCGATTGCTACGTCGGTTCCCGCGCCGATTGCGATTCCGATGTCGGCGGAGGTCAGGGCGGGAGCGTCATTAATTCCGTCGCCGACCATCGCGGTTTTGCCCTGAGAGCTGAGCTTTTTGATTACGCTTTCCTTTTCGCCGGGCAGAACGCCTGCGATAACCTCGTCGATGCCTGCTTGCTTTGCGATTGCTGAGGCAGTCCTTTGGTTGTCGCCCGTGAGCATCACAACCTTCATTCCCTGAGATTTCAACAGGCTTACAGCCTGTTTGCTGTCGGGTTTAATAACATCGGCAACAGCTATTATTCCGAGAAGTTTATTTCCTTTAGAGAAATATAATGGCGTCTTCCCCTCGTTAGCGAGGCTTTCGGCAACCGTTTTAAATTCGTCCGTAATTCCGCAGTGTTCTCCGATATAGGCGAGATTTCCACCGCGGAGCGGTTCGCCGTCGATTTCGGCGTACAATCCGCTGCCGGGCAAATTTTTGAAAGCACTAATCTCTGTACTGTCAATATTATTATCCTGAGCGTAGAGATTAACCGCCTTTGACAGCGGATGCTCGCTCATTTTCTCAAGCGAATACGCAAGGGACAAAAGCTCGTTTTCGGAAACTCCGTTTGGCATTATATCGGTAACGACCGGCTCGCCCTTTGTGACGGTGCCTGTTTTGTCAAGCACGATTGTTTTCAGCTTGCCTGTTTCCTCGAGCGATTCGGCGGTTTTGAAAAGGATTCCGTGCTTTGCGCCTACTCCGCTTCCGACCATTATCGCAACCGGAGTTGCAAGTCCGAGCGCGCACGGACAGCTGATTACCAGAACCGAAACCGCCCTTGCTGTAGCGTCACCGACAGGCGCGCCGGTTATCATCCAAATGGCGAAGGTGATTACCGCGATACCGATTACCACCGGCACGAACACACCCGAAACCTTGTCCGCAATTTTGGCGATAGGTGCTTTTGTCGCCGCGGCGTCGCTGACGGTCTTGATAATCTGCGCAAGCGCGGTGTCCTCTCCCACTCTCAGTGCCTCGCACTTTATAAAGCCCGAGCGGTTGATTGTCGCAGCTGAAACCTGACTGCCCTTTTCCTTGTCCACAGGCACACTCTCGCCTGTAAGAGCGGATTCGTCAACCGCCGTCGAGCCCTCGAGCACAATTCCGTCAACCGGTATGCTCTCTCCCGGACGGACAACAAAAGTATCTCCCCTTTTGACCTGCTCAACCGGGACGGTCTTTTCCTTGCCGTCAATTAATACTGTCGCAGTTTTCGGCGAGAGATTCATCAGGCTTTTGAGCGCGTCGGTCGTCCTGCCCTTTGACTTCGCTTCAAGCAGCTTTCCGACGGTGATAAGTGTTAGAATCATCGCGGCAGATTCAAAATAAAGGTCGTGCATATATGCCATAGCCCTTGCCGAATCTCCGACCGCCTGCGCGGAGGTCATCAAAAACAGATTGACCGTGCTGTAAATAAATGAGGTCGCCGAACCGAGCGCGACAAGCGTGTCCATATTCGGTGCGCGGTGGATTAAGCCCTTAAAGCCGCTGATGAAAAACTTTTGATTTATTACCATAACTATTGCGGCGAGTAAAAGCTGTACAAGTGCTGTCGCCACGCAGTTGCCGTCAAAAAACTTCGGCAGCGGAAGCCCGAACATCATATGTCCCATTGAAAAGTACATCAACACGAGCAAAAATCCAATTGAAGCGATTAGTCGCTTTAAGATTTTCGGACTTTCGGTGTCCTTCAATGAATCGGCACCCGACCGAGAAGTTTTATTCTCTTTTCCTTTTTCGGAGGCAGTATAACCTGCGTTTTCAACCGCCTTTATTATCTCGGCGGAATCCGCGCTGCCCTCAACTCCCATTGAGTTTGTCAGCAGGCTGACCGAGCAGGAGCTGACGCCGTCGAGCGACGACACCGCCTTTTCTACCCTTGCCGAGCACGCGGCGCAGCTCATGCCGCCAACGTCAAATTGTCTCATCAAATCACCTCATCAGTTTTTGCAGAGTGTCCATAAGCTCGTCGATAACCTCGTCCTTACCCTCTCTTATATCATCCGCAACGCAGGTGTGAATATGACTTGAAAGCAGCTCTTTGTTAAAGGAATTAATTGCGGCGTTGACCGCGGCCGCCTGAACAAGGATATCGGGGCAGTAGGCGTCGTTTTCGAGCATACGCTTAATTCCGCGGATTTGCCCCTCGATTCGGTTAAGACGATTAACGAGCTTTTTATATTCGGCTTCATCGCGCTTTTTAGTCTTGTGACAAGCGCAAATTTCTGAATTAATTTCCTGTATCTTTTCTTCCATAAATATACCCCCTACCGGTATTTTAATTACATTATATACCCTACGGGGGTATATGTCAAGGCTAAAAAATAACCGCCCTGCAAAAGCAAAGCGGTTTGGTTTATAAATTAGTCTGCTGAATAAGGGAGCAGTGCGAGGTGACGCGCACGCTTGATTGAAGTTGTGAGGTCACGCTGATGTCTTGCGCAGGTGCCTGTTACACGGCGGGGAAGAATCTTTCCTCTCTCGGACAGGTAACGGCGAATGCGGTTAACATCCTTGTAGTCGATATGCTCTACCTTGTCAACACAGAAAGCGCAAACTTTCTTGCGGCCTTTTCTGCCTCTGTTAGGTCTTTCAGCCATCTTTAGTTCTCCTTTCGTTGAGAATTATGTGAATTGGTTAAGTTCAAAATTTTGTTACGTTAACTCTTTCTCAATGACAATTTACATCAGAACGGCAAATCGTCATCAAGCGGCATATCCTGAAAATCAGCGTTTGTGCCGCTCTCGTATGAGGGTGCCGCCTGAGGGGCAGGCTCCTGATACTGACGGGGCTGGCTGTACTGCTGCTGGGGCTGAGAATACTGATTTCCGTAGGACTGATTATTGCTATAACCGCCGCCGGAGTAATCCCTTTTCTCGCCTGTGAAGGATACGTTATCGGCAACAACCTCTACAACATAGCGATTTGTGCCGTCCTTAGCCTGGTATGTTCTGGTCTGGAGCTGTCCGTCAACTGCAATCATAGCACCCTTGCCGAAGTAACGGCAAACAAACTCAGCCTGCTGTCTCCAGCAAACGATGTCGATAAAATCAGCCTTGCGTTCCTCGCCGCTTCTAACATAGCTGCGGTCAACGGCAATTCTGAAATTTGTAACGCTTACTCCGTTGGGAGTTGTTTTGAGCTCAGGATCAGATACCAGACGTCCCATTAATACTACACGGTTTAACATAACTTTTTCCTTTCGTCATTCGTAATTCGGACAAACGCGTTTGAATGTCCTACAATGTTCGTATTCGCTTAGTCTTCTTCTTTTTTGATGATGAGTGAACGGATAACGCCTTCTGTAATTCTGAAACGACGGTCAAGCTCCGCGGGGAACTCAGCAGTTGATTCAAAATCAAAAAGAACGTAATAGCCTTCGCTTTCCTTGTTGATAAGGTAAGCGAGCTTTCTCTTGCCCCACTCGTCAACATTCTTCAAAGTGGCACGCTCCTCAATGAGCTTCTTGAATCTTTCGATAAGAGCCTGAATGCCCTCTTCGCCCTGCTTCATTGAGATAATCATTACGGTCTCGTAATTTGCTGTTACTGCCATCACTTTGCACCTCCTTCTGGACATTATGGCGGATTGCTCCGCAAGGATTTGTCGCATAGAACGACAGATATATTATATCACAAAAAAGCCCTTTGTCAACTCTTTTTCACAATTTTAACGCGCTTTGAGGCAGATAAATCAGCAATACAACTCATTGACAAATCCGAAAATTGTTATATACTATAAGTATATAATGGATTACTATGGAATGGTGTGTAAATTTAAGGATTTTCTATGAAAAAGTTTACGAAAAAGACAGGACGGTGTTATTTTGAGTAAATCCGGAAATAAGTTTGTGGAATGGATAACATCTATTCCCAACGAACACAAGGGATTTGGCAAGCAGATTATGCTGTTGTCAAAAAATGAGCTTATCAAAACCTACAAGGGTGCTGTTATCGGTCCGCTTTGGGCTGTGGTAAAGCCGGCGTTTACGGTATTTGTTTACTGGTTCGCGTTTTCGGTTGGTATTAAAAAGCTAAGAGACGTCGGAGTTAATCTCGGCGGTCCCGAGGCGTTTTCAATCGACTTCTTTACATTTATGTTTGTCGGAATCATTCCGTGGTTCTTCATTCAGGACAGCATTGTTCAGGGTTCAAAAACGCTGAGAACCAACAGGCAGTTTATCACTAAGGTAAAATTCCCGGTGTCCACAATCCTTACATACACGGGTCTTTCCCGGCTGTACGTTCATCTTTTCCTCGCGATAATTATGTACGGCTATGTTGTATTTCACCGTGTTGCAGGCGGTTTGCCGCCTGTCAGCGTGTATGACCTGCAATTTTTCCTGTACTGTCCGCTGATGTTTATGTTCTTTTTGGCTCTTTCGTGGTCAACCGCGCCTATGGCTGCGTTCAGCAAGGACTTTGAGAGCCTTATCGTGTCGGTTATGTCGGGTATATTCTGGCTGTCGGGCATTATGTACGACTCCTACAGCTTCAAGGGCTTCTTAAAGTACGCTATGCTCATTAACCCGATTAACTTCTTTGCGAACGGATACCGCAACTGCTTCCTCTACAACAGGTGGTTTTTTGAGTACAAGACAGAGTTTGTTATCTTTATGGTTGAGTTTATAGTAGTATTCATACTCGGAATTTACAACTATAACAGACTCAGAAAAAAACTGCCCGACGTGCTCTGATTGGAGGCGCAATTTATGTCAGATACTATTATTCGATTTAAAAATGTTTCAAAAACATATATTTTATATAAAAACGACCAGGCTAGATTCAAGGCACTTTTTATCAAGCCGAGAAATCCCAAGACAAACCGTGCGTTAAACAATGTTTCATTTGAAATTGCACGCGGCGAATCCGTTGGCATTGTCGGCGATAACGGTGCGGGTAAATCAACCCTGCTCAAGATGATTACAGGCGTTGCTTTTCCCGACGAGGGCGAGATTTTTGTAGACGGCAAGGTTGCCGCTCTGCTTGAGCTCACCGCAGGCTTCTCAATGGAGATGACCGGCAGGGAGAACATCTACCTCAAGGGATATATTCTCGGTCTCGAGGATGATTATATCAAGGAGATTGAGGAGCAGATTATTGAGTTTGCTGAGCTCGGCGACTATATTGACCAGCCTGTAAGAACCTACTCCAGCGGTATGAAAATGCGTCTCGGCTTTGCTATTAACGTAAATATCGAGCCCGACGTGCTGGTAATCGACGAGGCGTTAGCTGTAGGTGACGCCAGTTTTAAGCGTAAATGTAAGGACAAAATCAAGGAGATTATTGAGGCAGGTACAACTGTACTTTACGTTAGCCACACAGCAAGCTCCGTTAAAGAGATTTGTCCGCGTTCAATTTACCTGAGAAAGGGTGCTGTTATCTACGACGGCAATACCGAGGATACCTTGAAGGTCTATAACGATTACAAGGAAAGTGTTAAAAACAAAAAGAAAAAATGATTAAATCTAAGCTCAACGAATTTGAAGCAGACTGGGCAGCTATGCCCGTAATCGAAAAAGAAGAGCTTAACAAGCTCAAAAATAAAACTATACTGATCAGCGGACATTCTATTGCCCGCTGTCTTTGCTATGCCCTTTTGTATCAGAACGAAGCTAAGGCTCTGAACATCAGGGTTATTTTTTCGGATACTGACAACAACAGAATCAAAGAGCATTTTTCCGGGCTTGTACTCAGGGACGACTTTGATTTTGTTGATTATAATTCTTTATTAGAAATTAAGAAAGCCGATTATATAATCTACACAGGCCTTTGCTGTGAGGAGATTAATAGCTTCGGCGGCAGCTTAAAAACTGAACTTGCCGCAATTAAGGAGCTTTGCAGAATCGCAAAGAAAAACAAGGCAAGGCTTGTAGCTCTCAGTGACAGCAGGGTTTACGGCAAGGCTGAGCACGGCAGAGTTTACGCCGAAAACGAGTACGCCGCAGCAGACAACACAGACGAGGGCTGCTTTGACTGTCAGCTCTTCCGTGCTGTTGAGGCGTACCTGAACTGCGAGAAAAAGGCAGGCGGTTTTGAGCTTACCACACTCAGAACAGGCATTGTTTTAGGTGCGTGCTCGGGACTTAAAACTCCGTTTGACGGTCTGTTTAAATCAGTCGCAAAGGGTGAGGAATACACGCTTTTCAACTCTGACAGGAAGTACTCGCTTGTATATATTTCGGATGTTTTCAAGGCGATTATTTATTCTCTCACTCAGCTGAAAAGCGATGAGGTTTACAATGTTACCGGCATAAACTCCACGGTTTCCACCGGAATGCTAGCCGCTGTTTTGCATGATATTTACCCCGAAACGTCACGCGTTACCCTTGGCGAAAGGGGCGAGCTGAACGCCTGCGCTATCCTCGGAAGCAAGCTCGAAAACAACGGCTGCGCTCCGTCCGTAAAGCTCGAAACCGCGCTTGAGCTGTGCGTGATGAGCTATATGGACAACGCTGAAGGCGCGAGTTTACCTAACACGCACGACGGACGCCTTGACGCAATTCAGAAGATTCAGCTTGCAGGGCTGATGGAGGTTGACCGAATCTGCAAGAAGCACGGCATCCGTTACTTTTTGGGAGGCGGAACACTGCTCGGCGCGGTAAGGCACCGCGGATTTATTCCGTGGGACGACGACTC
>CAMNHG010000047.1 GCA_946539105.1 uncultured Clostridia bacterium
CTTTGTCAACTAAAAATTTGCAGAAAATAAGCCGAAATTTAAGATAAAAACTGTGCGGATGGGATATTATTCTTTTAAGGAATTAAATTGTAATTGAAATGTAACCTATATGAGCTTTTTCATTGTAGGGGCGTGCATTGCACGCCCGCAGGACAGGAACACGACATTAAATTCAAACGCTTTTTTGTGTGCTGAATTTACCGTTAGTTTATCGCGAAAAAATTAGATAGTTTGATAAGCACAGTTTGCGTTTCCGCGGGCGAGCAATGCTCGCCCCTACGATAAATAACAAACTAAAACACAGCCTGTTCCCGATTATTTTCGGAAACAGGCTGATTGTTTAGTATAATATTAAAATTAAACTGTCTGACAAACCGCGTTGATTGATTCGGGAATGTCAGTCTCGTCAGCGGAAACAAGCACAACGATGTTGGTTGAGGTTGTTTCAGAAAGATCCTGGAGCTTCTTTGTAAAGCTTTCAAGTCCGCTGATAGCCTCGGGAGCAATCTTGAAGGTTGAATCTACAAGAATGTCGGTAACATCATAGTTGCCTGCGCAGATTCCGCTGATGAAGCCGTAAAGCATATCGTAGCCGGAAATGTTATACTGCTCGGTGTCGATAAGTCTTGCCTTATGTGTAACGTCATAGGTGAGCTTTGCTCCTTTTTCGATAACAACAACGTTGCCCGAAGAAGCCGCTACAGCCTCGTTAGCCAGTGCGATAAGTTTTTTTGTTTTGCCGGCTCCTTTTTTGCCGATAAGTAAAGTAACCATAATTAGTACCTCCAAAATTTTTTAACGTTAGAAGTTAGCCCAATCTTGCCTCAAGCTCAGCCTTTTGATCCTCATAGCCGGGCTTTCCGAGAAGAGCAAACATATTCTTCTTGTAGCTTTCTACGCCAGGCTGGTTAAACGGATTTACGCCGAGCATATAGCCCGAGATTGCGCAAGCCTTCTCGAAGAAGTAGATAAGATATCCGAGCTCTGTCTCGTTCATTTCGGGAACGTTGATTACAACGTTGGGAACGCCGCCGTCGTTGTGAGCAAGCACTGTGCCCTCAAACGCCTTTTGGTTTACAAATCCCATTGTTTTGCCCGAAAGGAAGTTAAGACCGTCTACGTTGGTAGGATCTGTGCCGAGGGTAACCTCTTTTTTTACTTTATCAAATAGAACAACAGTCTCAAACATTGTGCGTCTGCCGTCCTGAATGTACTGACCGAGTGAGTGAAGGTCGGTTGAGAAGATAACGCTTGAGGGATAAATTCCCTTGTTATCCTTGCCCTCGCTCTCGCCGTAAAGCTGCTTGAACCACTCTGCCATCATTGTGTACGCAGGCTCGTAAGCAACCATAATCTCGGTTGTCTTGCCCTTGCGGTAAAGGATGTTGCGGATTGCGGCGTACTTGTAGCAGTCGTTTGTCATCAAATCATCGTTATTAAGCTCTGCCTGAGCGGTCTGCGCACCCTTCATAAGAGCGTCGATATCCGCACCCGATACAGCGATGGGAAGAAGTCCTACGGCTGTGAGAACAGAGAAACGTCCGCCTACATCATCGGGTACTACGAAGGTTTCGTAGCCTTCCTTGTCGGCAAGAGCCTTAAGAGTACCTCTCGCCTTGTCGGTTGTGCAGTAGATGCGCTCGCGCGCGCCTTCCTTGCCGTACTTTTTCTCGAGCATTTCGCGGAATACACGGAACGCGATAGCAGGCTCGGTGGTTGTGCCGGACTTGGAAATCATATTGATAGATACGTCCTTGCCCTCGCACAGCTCCATAACCTCGGCAAGTGCCGATGAGCTGATTGAATTACCTGTAAAGAAAATCTGCGGAGTGTCCTTGCAGGTAAGGTTGTAGTTCTGTGATGTGAGGAACTCGATCGCCGCGCGCGCACCGAGGTAGGATCCGCCGATACCGATAACTACAAATACGTCGGTATTCTTTTTAATCTTCTCTGCCGCCGCCTTAATGCGAGCAAACTCGTCCTTGTCGTAATCTGTGGGAAGGTTGAGCCAGCCGATAAAATCGTTGCCCATACCCGTGCCGTCGTGCAGGAGCTTGTGAGCCGCCTTAACCTCGGCAGCTACGCCCTCATACTCATGTTCGGCGATAAAATCCTTTAGATATTTATCGTTTAGCTTTGTTGCCATATGCTAATCCTCCATTAATTAATATCGGTTATATTATACTATAGAGCGAGGATAATTTCAAGGCATTTACGGCATATTTTTAAATACGTTTGGTTTATAATGCGAGTAAAGAATTAAGAGCGGTTTTGAACACTCCGCCAAAGGTAATTGGCTCTACATTCCCTGCCGTTGTAATCTGAAAATCGCGCTTTTCACCGTTTGATTCAAAGCTGAGCTTGCCGATTATCTGCCCTTCCTCGACGGGTGCTTCAAGGCTTTCGGGCAAATCTATGCTGCTCGTAATCTCATCCACGCTCGCTTTTCCTGTAACAAAGCCCGAGTTAACGTCGCATTTTATACCGACTGAGCTTTCCATTCCATTGTCCACGCCGATGTCTACAGGCATATCCTCGGGAACTGATAATTCTTTTACAGAATAATTTGCAAAGCCGTAATCGAGCAAAGCAGCCGCGTCGGCAAAGCGTTGCTTGCCGTTGTCGCAGCCGAGCACTACGCCGATAAGGCTCATACCGTCGCGCGCGGCAGTGGCTGAGATACAACAGCCGGCGTCGTCGGTTGTGCCTGTCTTTAAGCCGGTAATACCTTTGTAGGTTTTGAGCAGCTTGTTGGTGTTTACAAGCTGGGTTTTGCCGCCGCGAAGGTAATCAATCCAGACAGATGTATAGTCAAAAATCTTTTCATGCTTTATCAGCTCGCGCGACATAACTGCGACGTCGTATGCGGAGGTTATGTGTCCTTCCTCGTCAAGACCGTTGCAGTTTTTGAACACCGTGTCCTTCATTCCAAGCTCTTTTGCGCGTACATTCATCTGCTCAACAAAGCTCTCCTCGCTTCCGCTGATTTGCTCGGCAAGAGCAACAGCCGCGTCGTTCGCCGAAGCTACAACGGTAGCCTTTATCATATCGTCCGCGCTCATAGTCTCGCCGGGTTCAAGCCATATGTCGCTTCCGCCCATTGAGGCGGCGTGCTCGGACGCGGTTATTGTGGTATCAAGGCTCAGCTTTCCGCTGTCTATCGCCTCAAAAACGAGTAATAATGTCATTACCTTTGTGACGGAAGCACAAGGTCTTTGCTCATGTGAATTTTTCTCAAAAAGAATTTTACCTGTCTGCGCTTCCATAAGAACGCCTGCAGGAGCGTTAATCATTTTTATTTCTTCGGCGGCAAAAGCAGGAATTATTGAACATAAGAAAATTGAAAACAATAAAGCTAAAGAAACAAGTTTTTTATTAAAACAAATACGTTTGCGGTTAATCCCGGGCGGACACACAGGTCCGCCCCTACGGGTTTTAGGATAATATTGATTTATATATCTATATTTATTTAACATAACAAAACACCTCGCTCAATATTATGAACGAGGCGTTATAATTATACTATTCAATTAAGCAAACCGCGTGCGAGGAAATTCCCTCGAGCCTGCCGGTAAAGCCGAGCTTTTCCTCGGTTGTCGCCTTAACGCTGACCTGAGAGATGTCGATTTGGCACGCTTCGGCGATATTTTTGCGCATTTGCCAGGTAAACGGAGCGAGCTTTGGCTTTTGAGCGATTACGATTGAATCGATGTTTACTATCTTATAGCCGTTTTCGCCGAGCACATTACGGACTTTCTCTAAGAGTTTAAGGCTGTCTGCGCCCTTAAAACGCTCGTCGGTATCGGGAAACAGCTTGCCGATATCACCCAGAGCCGCCGCGCCGAGCAACGCGTCCATTACGGCGTGCAAAAGTACATCGGCGTCGGAATGGCCGAGCAGACCGAGTTCATACGGAATTTTAACTCCGCCAAGGTATAAATCGCGGTTTTCCGCAAAGCGGTGAACGTCGTAGCCGTTGCCTATTCTCATTTGTCCTCTCCCCTTGCATTTAAAATACTCTCCGCGATTATAATGTCAACCGGAGTTGTCAGCTTGATGTTTTCTTTACTGCCCTCTACAATCTTAACCTCGCCGCCCATTTTTTCGATAAGCGAGCAGTCGTCGGTAAAGCCGTCGAGCTTATCAGCACCTTCAAGAGCAAACGAATAGAGCTCAGCTTCAAAAACCTGCGGAGTTTGAACCGCCCTGAGCTGTGAGCGCGACGGTGTAATCTCAATAATATCGTTTTTATCAACGATTTTTATTGTATCGGTAACGGCAGTTCCGAGGGTTGCGGCACCTGTATCAAACGCCGCGTTAACAACGCGTTCGATTTCTTCTACAGTGACAAGCGGACGGGCTCCGTCGTGAATCGCGAAATATTCCGCCCTCGGGCTTGCCGCTGAAATTCCGTTTTTAACGCTGTGAGCGCGGCTGTCGCCGCCCTTTACAACTGCGCTGACCTTGGAGAAGGCGTTTTTGTCAGCGATTTCTCTTACGCGCTCGCAGTCCTGCTCACGGCAGACGACTACAATCTCATTGATAAGAGCACAACGCTGAAAGGTTGTAAGCGTGCGTTCGATTACCGTCTTGCCGGAAAGCAGAATAAACTGCTTGCTGTCGGACAAACCCATTCTTGTAGATCCGCCGGCGGCTACGATGATAGCTGATACAAATGCTGACATAAAACCCCTCCAATCTTTATAATTGAAAATTGATAATTGATAATGGATAATTTTTGTATGACTTAAATTTTATCGAGTGCCTGTGTGAGGTCGGCGATTAAGTCATCGACATTTTCAAGACCTACCGAAAGTCTGATAAGGTCTGGAGCTACGCCTGCCTCGAGGAGCTGTTGGTCGCTTAGCTGGCGGTGTGTATGGCTTGCCGGATGGAGCAGGCAGGTGCGCGCGTCGGCAACGTGAGTCGCGATAATCATTAGCTTAAGGCTGTCCATAAACTTAACCGCGTTTTCTCTGCCGCCCTTAACCGCAAACGCGATTACGCCGCAAGAGCCGCCCGGCAGATATTTTTGAGCCAGATCGTAGTATTTGTCGCCCTCGAGGTTGGGATAATCTATCCACGCAACCTTTTCGTGATTCTTTAGGAACTCCGCAATTTTGAGCGCGTTAGAGCAGTGTCTGTCCATTCTTACATGCAGGCTTTCGAGTCCGTTATTGAGGTAAAAAGCGTTCTGCGGAGACTGGATTGAGCCGAGGTCGCGCATAAGCTGTGAGGTCGCCTTGGTGATATAGCCGAGCTTGCCGAACTTCTCGGCGTAAACAAGTCCGTGATAGCTTTCATCGGGAGTTGTAAGTCCCGGGTATTTATCGGCGTGAGCCATCCAGTCAAAGTTGCCGCTGTCGATAATCGCACCGCCTACGCCCGTTGCGTGACCGTCCATATACTTTGTGGTTGAGTGGGTAACGATATCCGCTCCCCATTCGATGGGACGGCAGTTTACGGGAGTTGCGAAGGTGTTGTCAACGATAAGCGGAACTCCGTGAGAGTGCGCGAGGTGAGCAAACTTCTCGATATCAAGCACGGAAACCGTGGGGTTTGTTACAGTCTCGCCGAAAACAGCGCGTGTGTTGGGTCTGAACTCCTTGGCGAGCTCTTCCTCGGGTAAATCCTGGTCAACAAAGGTTACGTCAATGCCCATCTTCTTCATAGTAACGCCGAGCAGATTGTAGGTGCCGCCGTAAATAGAGGATGACGCGATGATGTGGCTGCCGTTTTCGCAGATATTAAAAAGCGCGAAGAAGTTTGCAGCCTGTCCGCTTGAAGTGAGCATTGCCGCTACGCCGCCTTCGAGTGCAGCGAGCTTTGCGGCTACAAAATCGTTTGTCGGATTTTGAAGTCTTGTATAAAAATATCCGCTGGCTTCAAGGTCAAACAGCTTGCCCATATCGTCGCTGGAATCGTATTTCCAGGTTGTGCTCTGGTAAATAGGAAGCTGGCGCGGTTCGCCGTTTTTAGGCTCGTAGCCGGAATGTAAGCATTTTGTTTCTGTTTTCATTATTTATTCCCCCATTATGTAATAGTTAAGATTTTGCTTTGCAAAAGTTAAGATTCCGCATTGCGGAAGTTAACTCTTTAAAATAGTCCTTTAATCCATCCTGTAATGGCGTCCGTACCCCAGATTACAAGACAGGCAATGATAATCAGCAAAATAGCCGAAATTATTTTTACGGCGGTTCTTTTGGCAGGGCTCATAACCTCGGACTCGTCAATTTCGAAATTAACCGCGTCCTCAACGTCCTGTCCCTCAACCTTGATTTCCTCGCCCTCGGGCTTGATTGCGCCGATGCCTATGCAGACATCCCTTGCTTCTTCAAGGGCGTTGAAGGGCACGAGAATATCTCTGTTTGACTTGTCAGCACCGGTTACAGCGTCCGCGGAAAGAGACTTTTCCTGAGCCTTGGACGAGCTGGGAATACCGCCGTCCTCAAGTGCTGCCTGAATACGGTCAAGCTCGAAGCCTGATGCAGAGGTTAAATAAACAGGTGTGGTCTGATCCTCAAGCGTTTCAAGCGCGTAGTGCTTTCTGCACTCGGTGCAGTTGTGCTCGGAATCGTTGTACATTCGCCTGCATTTTGTACAATACTTCATAAAATTACTCCTTAACTATAAGTAATAATATTTTAGCACAAAAAAGCGACGGGAGCAATACCCGCCGCGATATATTTAATTATTTTTATCTTACTTATTCAAACACAGGCTGAATTTGTGTTTTTACAAGCGCGTACTCGACTGACTTTTCAATCTTACCGAAATCCGCTACAAGCGAATTTGGCTTTTTTATCGGGTCGTCCTGCTTAAGCGGAACAAAATAAATGTTCTTAGTGTTAAGCAGTCTGCCGATATTTTGAGCCGAAGCACCAAGGGCGTCGTTTGTAGCAACGCACAAAAGCACCGGCTTTTGCACGCGAAGGTGGGATTTTGCCGCCATTGTCACCGAGGTGTCGGTAACGCCGAGTGACAGCTTTGCAAGGGTGTTGCCCGTGCAGGGAGCAATCAGCAGCAAATCGCACATATCCTTAGGTCCGATAGGCTCGGTGTCAACCGAGGTTTTAAGCACCTTTTTGCCTGTAATTTTTTCTGCCTTTTTTACCGTTTCCTCCGCCCTGCCAAAGCGTGTATCGGTAGAGCAGGCGTTTTTTGACATAATCGGAATTACGTCATAGCCCGAATCCACCAGCTTTTGCATTTGCTCAAAGGCCTTTGAAAAGGTGCAAAAGGAACCGCACATTGCAAAACCAATGGTCGCCTTTTTCACCAATTTACCTCCTTAATTATTGATGTTACGGTTTGTTTTATAATCTCCGCCGCTGTTTTGGGCGCGCATTTGCCGGGTAGCGACAACGCGCGCTGAGCGTCGATTTTAAGCGACCTTGCCGCTTCAAAGTCAACTCCGCCGGGAGCTGAGGCAAGGTCAATTATCAGGGTATTTCTGCCGGTGTTTTTAAGCAGTGCTTCATCAAAAATCAATGCGGGAATTGTGTTAAACACAAGGTCATAGCCATCGACCTTTTTAAGCTCAGAGGTATTAACAGCTTTATAGCCCAAGGCGTTTATATATGCCAAATCCTCGAATTTTCTCGCGCTTACGGTGACGCTTGAACCGAGTGCCTTTAATTTAGAGGCGAGAACCTTGCCGATTCTTCCGTAGCCGGTTACAAGCGACTTGCTGCCGGCGATTGTACCCTCATAAGCGCACATAGCGCACTCAACCGCGCCCTCGGCTGTGGGAACGGCGTTGAGAATAGCGAAATCCTCGCGCGAGGCGTAGTCAAACACTGCAAAGCTGCCCAGCTTTGGATATGCTTTAATCAGCTTTTCGCGAAACGATGTGAAAACAGGTTTCTTGCTTAAAGAATCAAGCTCGCTGTCAGTTAAATAAATATTGCCCTGCGAAAAGGGCGCGTTAATGCTTCCGTCCGAGCGGATACTCGGGAGCGGAAAAATAATTATATCGCTGTAGCTCACAGCTGAGCCTACGTCTGTAATTGCAATATCGCCTACGCTTTTGAGCGTATCGAAGCCGCCCAGAATAACCCTGAAGCCGTCCTTTATAAAGGAATCAGCCAAATAAAGCTGGCGTTTGTCACCGCCGATAATACCGATTGTCTTAATGCTGTCTGTCATAAAAACACCCTGCCGAAATAACTTTGTAGTACATCATATTCGGAAGGGTAGTATTTGTGAATTATTAATGCAGATGGTAAGGAAGCGCAGCCCCCCGTAGGGTTCAATGTCGTCAACTAATGGTTTTTCGTAGGGGCGGACCTGTGTGTCCGCCCGCGAGAGCCGTACGTTTGTTCACGATGAAAGGCTTGATAGGACATCAAGTTTCAATTAAACGCCCTCGGGAGCACACATGGGTGCTCCCCTACAATGTCAAGGAAAATTATGCAATAATTTTTTAAGCTGACGACATTCCCTAACCGGAGACTCCCCCAAAGCTAAAGCATTGGGGGAGCCTAATATAGTTAATATTTAATTACGCCTCGGCGATAACCTCAACCTCGACAAGAACGTTCTTGGGGAGGGTTTTTACCGCTACGCATGAACGCGCGGGCTTTGAGGAGAAGTATTCTCCGTACACAGCGTTAAACGCCGCAAAGTCGTTCATATCCGCGAGGAAGCAAACAGTCTTTACAGCCTTGTCAAGTGAGCTGCCTGCGGCTTCGAGCACGTTTTTAAGGTTTTTGCAAACCTGCTCGGTCTGGTCTGAGATTGTAGTTGCCTCAACCTCGCCGCTCTCGGGGTTAATTGCGATTTGTCCCGAGGTAAAAACAAATCCGTTTACCTTAACGGCTTGTGAGTAAGGGCCGATTGCGTCGGGCGCGTTCTTTGTATAAATCTTTTTCATTGTATTACTCCTTTATATCAGCTTAAATCCTGCGTCTGTAAGTGCTTTTGAAATTTCCTTTACGTGGTCAAAGTTTCTGGTTTCAATAATAATTCTGAGGTAGCAGCCGTTTACGTCTGAACCCTCTCCTGCTCTTTCGTGGTGAACGGAGATTACGTTTCCGCCGCGGTCTGCGATAATCTTTGACACGGCAACAAGCTGACCGGGCTTATCCTGAAGCTCAATGCAGAGCGTCTGCTGTCTGCCGCTCATAAGAAGTCCGCGCTTGATTACACGGTTTAGGATTGTTACGTCGATATTGCCGCCCGAAACAATGCAGACAACCCTTTTGCCCTTGACAGGGAGCTTGTTGTACATTATCGCGGCTAACGGTGCGGCACCTGCGCCCTCTGCAATCATCTTCTGAGTTTCAATCAGCTTTAGAATTGCTGAGGCAATTTCGTCATCGCTGACGGTTACGATATCGTCAACGTACTTTTTGATGTATTCAAAGGTGTGCTCGCCGGGCTCTTTAACCTGGATACCGTCGGCGATTGTAGACACCTTATCAAGTGAAATAGGCTTGCCCTGCTTGATTGACTCGTACATTGACGGAGCACCCTCAGCCTGAACGC
>CAMNHG010000048.1 GCA_946539105.1 uncultured Clostridia bacterium
GATCTTAATAACGCTTCAAATTATGAGATAGACAACGGCGGTTATCATCAGGGCTACAACACCCCCGGTCACAGAAACACTTTTTTACAGCGTGGCGGTTACAAGCTCACTTACGGATATGCCGACAGAGTTTTGCTCCAGTATTACGAGTACGCTCAGTCAAATCCTAACGAGAGCGGTACAATGATTGAGACCGGCAATAACGAAGCCGCTTACGCTTGGCCTGCACCGGGAGATTTTCCCTTGGAAGAAATAGACCCCAATGCGGTTTGGTCAGTGTATTTTAACACCGATAAACTTGATATAGGCCATAAAGAGCCCGTAGTTACCATTACCGATTTAACAACCGGCGATGTTTATGTCAGAAATACCGAAATGCACAACGCAGACGGTCAGCGCGAGGGATACGCTACAAGCAATTTCTGGGGAAAGAGCATCTGTTTTACTCCTCCTCAGGCAAACTCATTTGCGGGAAAAAGCTATAAGGTTACAATAGAGAACCTTGTAAATAATCAAAAGCTCCCTGCAACCGTTGAATATACAATAAACTTCTTTGAATATAAAGGTAAGTATATAATTGACGGCTCAGAGTATGAGATGGATTCTTACGGAAATATGACATATATTACCGGACCTACCGATTCGTCAACTGAAGCTCCGGATTCAACAGAAGCCTTTACGGTGGAACCTACTACAGAAGCCGTAACAACCGTGCCTGTTACCACAGAACCGACAGAAGCTCCGACTACAACAGAAATTACTACCGAAGAACCTACAACCGAACCGGAAAGGTTCCTTAATGTCCATTCTGATTCAAATTCATTTCCGTCCGCAGACTATACTATCAAGTTCAGCGGCAGCGGCGATAGGTTTGATATAACCTATATATGGGACAGGGATATCACGGTTGATTCTTACAAATGGTCGATAAACTTCGATCCCTCAAAAATGAGTTGTTATACTTATATGACCGACAGGGGAGCGGTTAACCAAACCTCTGAAGGCAGCATTACATCAACCTGGTCTAACGCTAATTATCCCCTTGTGTTCCGCGCCGGTGACGAGTTTGCAAGGTTCAGCTTCGAAGCACTCTCTTACGGCGATACAACCGTTACATTTAATCTTGACGACATAATTGAGCATCAGGATGTTGTTCCCACAACAACCGCCGAAGTTACTACCGAAGCACCGTCTACTGTAGTAATAACAACCGCAGAACCGTCCACCGCTCAAGCAACAACGGTTGAAATAACAACCGCAGAGCCTTCAACGGCTGTAATAACAACAGAACCGGTCGAAACCACCGTCCCCGGGACTACAACAGAACCAAAGCCCGATTACTTAATCGGTGATGTCAACGGCGACGGCTCGGTAGATACTCTCGACGCGATTATAGTACAAAAGTACGCAGCCGAAAAAACAACGCTTAATGAGCGTCAGCTTTATGTGGGCGATGTTAACGACGATGGTTACATTGATGTGCTTGATGCGGCTATGATTCAGAAATACGCTGTTGAAAAGCTGAGCGGGTTTAAGAAAAAATAATAAAATATCAAAATATACAAATTATAATCATATTTTTGAACCGAGAATCACCTAAAATAATATTTACTTGTTTTATTTAACATATATTTGTGAAATATAAATAAATATTCAAATAATTATTTTATTTGATTTTGATTCAAAGATGTGATACAATAATACATTATGAAGCGTAGGGTATTTCGCTTCAAAAAAATAGGAGGAATCCCAAATGAGAAATTCAAAAAAATTAGTCAGCTTACTTCTTGCAGTTCTTCTGACAATCGGTTCTTTTGTTTGTGTTGCCTCGTTCTCGGCTTCCGCTGCGGAAAATAAGTTCACGGTAACAGCAGATTCAAACTTTTTCCCTCAGAGATCCGAGTCGTTTGACGCAACCACAGATACTCTCACTGTCAGCTTCTACATAAAAAGCGACCAGATGATGCTTAACAGCCAGTGGAATCTTTATTTTGATTCCGAGGCACTCGCTTATGATGATACAGACGGTGTTAACCAAACCGCTATTTATTTTGATGACGAATTGCTCGGCTATCAGCTTAACATTTCACCTGTAGCTATTGAGGACGGTTACATTATCAACACAGGTAAAGTAAACGTAGGTGAAATCCACGGTAACAACTCCAACGCTTATCCTGTTTATGAGCTTAAGAGAGAAGATGACTCAAAAATCGGTTTTGTTACAGTAACCTTCAAGGTTCTTGATCCTACAAGAGATACCACAGTTTATCTTGAGCTTGTTGAGCTTCTCACAAATCAGGGACAGATTTACAAGTTCAGCTCACAGGAGGTTGACGATTCTTTAATGACCTTTGAGACTCAGTCATCTGTTTATGCCGGAAATTACGATCCCGATTACGTGAACAAGGACGAGCCCGATCCTGAGTATGTTATCGGCGACTTAAACAACGACGGATATATAGATACTCTTGACGCTGTACTTGTTCAGAAATACGCTTCAGGTCGTATAACTCTTGACGAACGTCAGCTTTATGTTGGCGACGTTAACGATGACGGCACGGTTGACATTCTTGACGCGACTCAAATTCAGAAATATGCTGCAGAAAAGATTTCTGAATTTAAGAAGAAAGCATAATTAAATTTTTAAATAATTTAAATAAACTTTGGCGGTGACATTTATTTGTCACCGCTTTTTTACGTAAAAAAAGAGGCTCGCGCTTAGCAAGCCTCAGTTTAGTTAATCAATCAAAGTTTTGCGGCAAGGTCTTTAATATAGCTCCTCAACTGATCTTTAGTTTCAGGGTGGTCAAGACCTACTTCAATTTGCGCCTGAAGAATACCGAACTTATTTCCCATATCGTAACGGGTACCCTCAAATTCAACTGCCGTCATACCCTTGGTAATTGCAATTTCACGCATCGCGTCGGTAAGCTGAATCTCACCGCCGGCACCGGGAAGAGTGTGCTCAAGAATATCAAAAATCTCAGCAGGAAGCACGCATCTGTCTATAATCGAGTACAGAGAAAGCACTTCTTCTTTGGTTTTTGGCTTTTCTTTCATATCGGTGCACTTAAACACATTGTCATGTATATTCTCAACCTTAAGCGAGCCGTATTTGTGAATATCCTTTTCGCTAACCTTTTTTACACCGACAACGCCTTCGCCAAATTCTCCGTAACAGTCAATAAGCTGCTTAATAGCAGGCTGCTTGCTGATGATAACACCGTCGCCGAACATTACCGCAAACGGTTCGCTGCCGACAAATTGCTTTGCCTTCAGCACAGCGTGGCCGAGACCTTTCATCTCTTTTTGGCGAATAAAGCTGATATTGGCAAGCTCTGAAATTTCCTGAACGCATTTAAGAAAATCCAATTTTCCGCTCTTTTCCAAAATGTGCTCAAGCTCTGGTGAACGGTCAAAATGATCTTCAATCAAGCCCTTGCCTCGGTTGGTAATAATAAGTATGTCAGTAATTCCGGAAGCTACAGCTTCCTCAACAATATACTGAATTGTGGGCTTGTCGACGATAGGGAACATTTCCTTCGGAAAGTTTTTTGTAGCCGGCAAAACTCTTGTACCAAATCCCGCAGCGGGGATTACTGCCTTTGTAATTTTCATTGTGTCCTCCAAGTTTTTTTGCAATGTTTTTTAGAGTCTAACGGTTGTGAGCTGAACATACTCACAAATAAATAAAATCACAACAATCGCTATACCAAAGCTCAGCGCAAGCGCGAGATTAACTCCGCCCTTAGCAGTGAGCTTATCGTTTAAGTTTTCTCCCGGATTTTGAGCTTTTATTTTGTTTATGCCCTTTACACAGTGCTTAAGGTATATTCTGTTAGCTAAAAATCCGCTGAACAGCATAATTCCGTACCTTATCCAGGTCAGTATCTCAGGCAAATACAAAGCCCACAGCTTTGTTGACATCATAATAGTATCGATCGAGCTGTAGTTTGCGCGGTTGTTAACATAAGACATAACCTCGCTATATGCCGCGCTGTATTCGGGCGTAGTCATCAAATACGTAGAAGCAACGTTTGAAATAATGATTAACAGTGAAAATATAATTCCCGGCAGATACATTTTTCTGTATAAGAAATATACTCCGGAAAACAGAAACGCTCCAAAGTTAAATTTTGATCTTCCGAATTGCTTTACACGGTTAAACACCATCAAAAAATAATTAGTGTTTTTTCCTACGTATTTTGCCATTTCGCCTACGGTTATATCGTCGGCGATTTGTTCGTTGCTGTCCATTCCGGCAAGCGGATCAAAATTCGGAACGCCTGCGGCACCGAATCCAAAGGGAGGGGGAGTTTGGGTTCTGTTTTGGTTAAACTGACCGTTTTGATAGGTGTAGCTGTTTTGTGTATTTTGATTTTGCTGTTGGTTCTGCTGTTGATTCTGATTGAAGTTTGAATCGTTTTGAGTATGCTGTTTGTCGTGAAGCGGACAACCGCATCTTGAACAAAACATAGCACCGCTCTGATTGTTAAACCTGCAAACGGGGCAGGCGTTTTCGGTGTTGTCAGAACCGTCTTCGTGAACAGCGTTGTAATTTTCAAAGGAAAAATCCTGAGAATGCTTGTCCTCAAAAAAACAACTATCGTGTTTTTCATAACATTCACGATGATGTGGAGCTCCGCATTCGGGACAAACTACAACATCATCACCGGCTTCAAATTGTTTTTTGCATACCGGACATTTATATTGAGTAAATTCCATATATTCCTCCGAGTATCTATATGTTTTATTATTATAACAAATTTTTCATAATAATGCAATAATATTTGCAACAATAAAATTCCAATATAAAGTTTACAATCCAAGGAAAATTTGATATAATAATAAATTAGAGTACAAATGAAACAACTGAAAGAAGGTACATTATGGTACAGTTTGAAGAATTACTGCTTGAATTACAGGCGTTAAAGCCCGATATAGACGATTTATCCGACGCGCTCGGATTAAAAAGCGTCCGTTCCGAGATTGAACAGCTTGAACTTAAGGCGACCGAACCCGGCTTTTGGGATGATGTAGAAAAATCTCAGCAGGTTTTGCAGAAAACCGGCGCGCTCAAGGGTAAAGTAGAGGCTTATGAAAACCTGGTTTCAAAATACGATGACACTCACGCTTTGATTGAGCTTGCCAACGAGGAAGAGGATTTATCGCTTTTAGAGGAAGCTAAGACCGAGTACGAAGCTGTTAAGGCAGAGCTTGAAAAGCAGCGTTTGCAAACCCTGCTCACCGGCGAATACGATAAAAATAACGCTATTTTAACCTTCCATGCAGGCTCGGGCGGTACCGAGGCTCAGGACTGGGCTGAAATGCTCTACAGAATGTACACTCGCTGGGCAGAAGCTCATAACTTCAAGGTTAAAGAGGTTGACTATCTTGACGGCGACGAAGCCGGCTTAAAGAGTGCGGTTTTGCTTGTTGAGGGCGAGAACGCCTACGGCTACTTAAAGAGCGAGGCAGGCGTTCACCGTCTTGTCCGTGTATCTCCGTTTGATTCAGCCGGCAGACGTCATACCAGCTTTTCGTCGCTTGAGGTTATGCCTGAAATCGACGACAGCATTCAGGTAGACATAAAGCCCGAGGATATTAAAATGGATGTTTACCGCGCGAGCGGCGCGGGCGGTCAGAAGGTAAACAAGACCTCATCCGCTGTTCGCCTTACTCATATCCCGACAGGAATTGTCGTTGCCAGCCAGGTTGAGCGCAGCCAGTACCAGAACCGTGACGTTGCTATGAAAATGCTTGTTTCAAAGCTGGTTGAAATCAAGGAGCGCGAGCACCTTGACAAAATCGAGGATATCAAAGGTGTTCAAAAGGAAATCACATGGGGCTCGCAAATCCGCAGTTACGTGTTTATGCCGTACACAATGGTTAAGGATCACCGCACATCATACGAAACAGGTAATGTAAACGCCGTAATGGACGGCGACCTCGACGGCTTTATCAACGCTTATCTAAAATGCGCAAGCCAGGGAACACTTCAAAAATAAACTTAAAATGACAGTCTGCACGGCTGTCATTTTTTATGCAATTAATTAATGCAAATTTCTTTTTTGCTATTTATTTTAAATCCATTTGTGATATACTATTACTTACCTCAAAAGGAAGTAGATAAAATGTCAATAAAATTAAACTTAGGCGCGTGGAGCTCGGTTTTTGCCGTTCCGTCAAAGGTTGTTGACGAGGGACTCAAATTTTCCGACGGCGTAAAGCTCAAGGTGTTGCTCTATGTGCTCAGAAATGCCGATAGAAACTTAACAGATTCAGATATTTCATCCGCTACAGGTGTAAACGTTACCGATATTCCCGAAGCACTTGATTATTGGATTCAGCGCGGGATTCTCAGTAAGACAAACGGAGAATTTACTCCCGCTCAGCAGGAAAACAACGATAAGTTGACAGATAATTCTGAAAAAGAATTAAAAGCGGAAACAAAACAGTCAGTTGAAGGAATCGCAAAGGACGTAGGGGAGATAAAGCAAAAGTTTGTAGTTACCAAGCCCCAAAAGCCCGACTATGTTTTTACCGCTCAGCGTTTGGCGGTCGATAAGGATTTAAAAATTCTTGTAGGCGAGGCGCAGTCCGCCCTCGGCAAGGTGCTGTCAAACTCAGATATCGCGACACTTTTAATGCTAAAGGATACCTGCGGACTTCCGCTTGATGTTATACTTATGTTGATTCAGTACTGCATAAGCATTAACAAAGCGAATATGCGCTCGATAGAGAATATAGGAATCAAATGGGCTGACGACGGAGTATTTTCCGTTGAGGAGGCAGACGCTAAAATCAGACAGGCAAATCTTTCAAGCCATAATTACTCTATTGTCAAAACCGCGTTTGGACTAACAAATCCCGGTTCTCCCACTGCAAAGCAGCTTGAATGCTGTAACCGCTGGATAACCGAATGGAAATTTTCTTCCGAAATGCTCCGCGAAGCATATGAGAGGTGTGTTGACACAAAAGGCGTTATGCGCTTTAATTATATTGACGGAATCCTTAAGCGTTGGCACAACGCAGGCGTGATGAATCTCAATGATTTGGCAGAGCTTGATTCTGATAAAAAGAAAAAGACCACAACAAAAAAGCGTAAAACCTCATATGACATTGATGAGATAAAAAAGATAGATACCCTTGATTTTATAAACTGAGGAAAATACGATGGGATTTAACAGTACAATCTATAAGGCGGCAGGCGATTTGATGTTCGAAAGAAGATTAAACGCGGAAAAATCCGCCGACAGAAGAAGAGAAGAAATATACGGCAAACTTCCCCGCGCAAAAGAGCTTGAACAGCAAATTGCGGATACCGGAATCCGCGCGGTGAGAACCGTAATCGGCGGAGGAAACGCCGCTGAGGAGATGAAAAAGCTCAAAGAAGTAAACCTCGGTCTGCAAAACGAGCTTAACGAGCTGTTGACTTCAAACGGTTATCCGGCAGACGTTTTTGAACCGAAGTATCTCTGCAAAAAATGCAACGACACCGGATATTATGAGTACGACGGCAGAACGCTTATGTGCGGTTGTATGAAAAAAGCACTTGTACAGTGCGCCGTGGCAGAGCTTAATAAAACCGCTCCGCTGTCGCTTTCAACCTTCGGAACGTTTGATTTGAGCTACTATTCAAAGGAGTTCGACAAATCAATCGGTGTAGTGCCGTATAACCATATGGAAAAGGTAAAAAAATATTGTATGAATTACGCCGACGGCTTCACTCCCAAGGCAAACAGTATTTTGATGTACGGCAACACAGGTCTGGGAAAAACACATCTTTCGCTCGCTATAGCGAATGAGGTTATTCAAAAGGGCTTCGGCGTAATTTATGTATCTGCTCCGTCGCTTGCGCAGCAGCTCGAAAAAGAGCATTTCTCCCGCGATAATAAGTCGTCGGTTTCCAATATGCTGCTCGACTGCGATTTGCTTATTATCGACGATTTGGGAACAGAGTTCCAGACAAAATTTTCGATCGCTGAGCTTTATAATATCTTCAATTCAAGATTATTGCTGTCGAAGCCGGTTATAATCAATACAAATTACGATTTTGATAAGCTCGAAGAGATTTATTCAGACAGATTTGTCTCCAGAATCATCGGCAACGCTCAAAAATTAGCGTTCCTCGGAACGGATATCAGAATCAGAAAAAAATAAAAATTTTCGAAAATCTATTGACTTTTACGGTCATTTAGATTATAATATCTACTGTTGCACAGCGAGTTGCAATAAATCTTGCGGAATAGTGTAACGGTAGCACGACAGACTCTGACTCTGTTTGTTGGGGTTCGAATCCCTATTCCGCAGCCATCAGCCTCGAGTTGCTCGAGGCTGTTTTACTAAAACGAGGTGTAGCGCAGTTTGGTAGCGCACATCGTTCGGGACGATGGGGCCGCAGGTTCAAGTCCTGTCACCTCGACCAAACAAAAAGGGCTCTTTGAGCCCTTTTTTGTTTGGTTGGAAAAGGTGACAGGACTTGAAGGCGACTGTGCCGACCAAAGGGAGGCAAAAACGTCACAGTGTGACGTTTTTAAGGAGAGAGCCACGCAATTTATAGCTATGCTCACGCCGCAACAAACGAGCAGAACATTTCACATTATAAAACAACTGTCACCTCGACCAGTATGAGTGTTCATAACGGGTTTAGGTTATGGGCACTCTTTTTTGTTTAGTTAAGAAAGCGGGAATACAATTGAAAGAAAAGAAAATAAAAACCAGCGATTTGATTCGAATTAGTAATTTAATCGAAACTCTGGAAGAGAGTTTTGAAAACCCTAAAAACCAATGGTGCTTTCTGCATTTTCTTGAGAAAACGCTCAATGAATCCGCAGATGGTTATGTTAAGGATTGTCAAGAAATATATTTCGATAAGGAAGACGGACATTTTCACAGCCGGTTTAGTCATTATAATGGCGGGAACATGTTTGATCAGCACACTTGGGGCAATTCCTTTTTATCTTCCGTAGGGCTGTTATCTGCGATGAATAACGAAAAAAGTAGGCTGCGTTCAATTTACTGTTATGAGGATGATGCAACATTTGAAGCGGATTTTAAGAAATTAACGCAAATGCTGATCGGTTGGGAAAGAATCAGATAATATGCGAATTCCACCTGTGAATCTGTCTTGAACACTCGCACCAAACAAAAAGGTGACAGGACTTGAAGGCGACTGTGCCGACCAAAGGGAGGCAAAAACGTCACAGTGTGACGTTTTTAAGGAGAGAGCCACGCAATTTATAGCTATGCTCACGCCGCAACAAACGAGCAGGAACATTTCACATTATAAAAACAACTGTCACCTCGACCAAATAAAAGGGCTCTTTGAGCCCTTTTTTTGTTTGGCCGAAAAAGGTGAAATTCGCCTTTAATTCCCATCTTCAGTATT
>CAMNHG010000049.1 GCA_946539105.1 uncultured Clostridia bacterium
GACTGTCATCAAAGTCGTTGATGTAGCGCCATGTGATACCGATACAGACAAAAATAACAATGAAAATGAGAACAAAAATCAAACCGAGTATTGCCTTGGTGGTCAGCTTTTTTCTTTTTTTCTTCGGTGTTTTACTCATGGCTGCTCTCCGCATTTGAATGGTTTTTCTTGATCGTCAAAACGTTTTTACCGTCTTGATACATATAGCTTACCTCGTCCATTAACTTTTTGGTAAGAAAGATTCCGAGCCCTCCCTTTTTTGCTTGTGAAAAGGAACGGTTTTTTTCTGGATCGGGCTTAGCCAGAGGATCAAAGGGAATGCCGCTGTCGATAAACGACAACGTGACCGTCAGAGGGTCGTTACTCCCGTCAGCGGTTACGGTAATCATACCCGTACCGGGCTTATACGCGTAGCTTGCTACGTTGACAAAAATCTCCTCTGTGCAGAGCTTTAACTGAAAAAGCTCCTTTTTGTCAAATCCGAACTTCTCCGCAAAACCGAGGACAAAGTCGGTTACTTCAATCAGCCTGCTTTTTTCGGCAGGTATCTCTAAGCTGTTCATTTTACGTCGATAATATCAACGAAGCCGGTAACTTCAAAAATGTTCTTGACCTCGTCGTTCGAGTTGATGACGCACATATCGCCGTTTTCCTGCATAACCTCGGCGGCACCGAACAGCGCGCGCAGACCGGCACTGGAGATGTATTCCATTTTTTGAGCGTCGATAACCAGTGATGTAATCCCGTCAAGACAGGTTTCAAATTCCTTTTCCAGTTCGGGAGCGGTGTTGGTGTTTAATTCGCCTTCAATAGCAACTGTGAGCTTGGTGCCTTCCTGTGTTTTTGTAATCGTCATCAGATTATTCCTCCTAAAAATGTATTGAAATGTATATTTTTCACCAAATTATATAATACCATACTAATCGAACCTTTGCAACACCGGAAATATGTGTTTTTTTGAAAAGTTGTCAGTAATAATCCCATGAAAAATATTGACATCATGATACAATTCAAGGATAATATTAAATATAGATAAATACTCTTATTGTGTTTTTCAAGGGGATGGTAAATATGGAAACGCTTTACGGCGGTAAGGCAGAGAACAAAATAATCCGTCAGCTGTTTCGCAAGTCTGAAGTATCGTGGGGAGTGTCGGATTTTTCAAAGGCGATAGGACCGATGATAGACTTGGTTTTTGTCAGCCATTTTATCGGCGTTGACGGCGTAACGGTATTGGGCTTTATGTCACCGCTGATTATGCTATTTGAAGTTATAGGCTCAGCTGTCGCAAACGGCGCGCGCAACAAGGTTTCTTCTATGATCGGCGCGGGAAAGTTAGATTCAGCCAACCGTGTATTTTCGGATTCGCTTATAATGAGCGGAGGTCTGTCATTCTTAATGGCTCTGCTTGCGTTTATTTTCAGCTCGGGACTCGCCTTTGTTTTGGGCGCGAGAGAACCTGCGATTGCGGATATGACAAGGCAGTACATTCTGGGATATTTGATTGGATTTCCTTTCTACACATTAACACGCGTCATCACGCCGTTTTTGCAGATAGAAGGTCAGTATAAGCTGGTTAACTCGTCATCCATACTGACTACCGTTATTGATATCTTAGCGGACGCTTTTGTTATATTTGTAATCCACGGCGGTATGCTTGAGATTGGTATGGCAACCTCGCTCGGATATATCGTTCCGTTCTTTGTGTGCGCGGCATACTATATGGGCAAGAAAAGTTCATCGGTTTTCCGTCTGAGATTCAAGGGCTTCAGTCCTAAGCTGTGCATTGAAATGTTCAAGCTCGGTGCCCCCATGGGCGTTACCAAGGGCAGCAAATCTATCGGCGGTCTTATCATCAACAATTTGCTAACCGTCTTCAATATGCCGTATCTTGTTGCGGCACACGGTGTGTTCTCTCAAATCACTGTATTTGTGCGTGCGGCGTGGTACGCTCCGGCTGATACGCTGATGGCTTTTGCCGGCGTTTTTGTCGGTGAGGAGGACAAAAAATCAATCAAACTGTCACAAAGAATCTCTCTTGTTCACGCGCTGATTATGACAAGCATTGTCACGGTTGTACTGTTTGTGTTTTGCGATCCGCTGGCGGCGTTCTTCCTGAAATCTGATAACCCCGAGGCGTTGGAGCTTGCCAAGCAGTGTATAAAGGTTTCTTGTCTGTCATTGCCGTTCCACACGATAGTATATAATTTCAGTAACTATTTAATGGGAATTAAAAGGCTGCGTTTTGCCAATATATACAGCTTCCTGATTGAGTGCGGAAACCTGATTCCGATTACCTTTTTGATGCTCCGCGTTATCGGCTACGAGGGCGCGTTTATATCAAAAATTTTCAATATGGCAGGTCTTTCCTTAATCGCCGTATTCTATATTTTGAGAAATAAAGAAGGAAAATCGTTCAGCGACAAAATGCTCCTGATGCCGCGCGACTTCGGCACAACGCCCGAAAACGAGATTTCTGTAATAGCGGTCTCTACGCAGGAAATAGAGGATTTATCAAAAGTCGCTATTGCGTTTGCAATGGAGCACGGTGCGGACAAAAAACGTGCCCGGAGATACGGACTTATCACCGAGGAATTGTCCGTATTTTTAGCGGAGCACGGCTTTAACGACGGTAAAGAGCACCATATCAATATGAGGCTGGTCGCGAAAAACGACGATTTGATTATCCGTATGAGAGACGACTGCAAGCCGCTTAACCTAAAGGATTACTATAAACTGCTGCAGGACAGTCAGGATAAAAAAGAGGAAGAAATCAACCTGGCTATCATCCTGAAAATGGCTAAGGATGTTAAATATACCGCGACCTTCGGAGCTAACAACCTGATTGTCAAGGTATAACGAAACACAAAAGCAGACGCCTTGTGACGTCTGCTTTTTAATTTCCTTTTAATTCTTTTATTTTCTAAGCACCTTTTTGTTCCAAGAGGTTTTTTCGCATTTGGGGCATTTCATATATCGCGTTCTGCCCATATGCGGTGCCCAAAGCACACTGCCGAAGGTAGGAATATAGCGGTGTCCGCACTCGGCACATTCGTAGTAGCCTGCCGTCTGCTCGATTTTAAGCGCGAAAAACAAGCCCACTAAGCACGGAACTACTCCTGCGATTATCAGACAGATTCTTGCCCAGTCGGGCATATCAAAAAAACTCGCGGCAAAGGTAAAGCCAAGTAAGATAATCACTGATAAAACGCCGATTAAAATTTCAAGCGCGAGCAGCTGTTTGTCCGCCTGCTCCTTTTGCTTTGCCATTTCGATTAAAAGCTGTTCGGATTTTTCCTTGTAGTCCTCCATAACAACAACCTCCCCGTTGAACAAATCGTTGATTGTGATGTTAAGCAGTCCGCACAGCTCAGGCATAATCGCAACGTCGGGCAGGGATTTTCCTGTTTCCCATTTTGACACTGCCCTGTCGGTAATGCCGAGCTTTTCAGCAAGCTGCATTTGAGTCATATTATTTGCCTTTCTGCAATGCGCGATAAAGCGTCCGATTTTTACCTGATCCATATTTCTGCCTCCTTTCACTTTCAATTATAGGCGGAGAGGGTTTAAAAATCTACAAACCGTTGGTTGATATAGGGGATTTTAACCGATAATTGAGCTGTTTTGTAATTTATTACTTGTTACATACATTATAAGTATGCTCAGCATAAAAAGTCAACACCTAATACGATTGATTTTTTTCGGCTTTTAATGTATTATTAACTATATTATAAGGATATGAGGCAGAGTTATGATTTACATAGGCAATCACGTTTCGGTATCAAAGGGATACCTCGCCATGGGCACGCACGAAAAAAAGCTCGGCGGCAACACCTTCGCGTTTTTTCCGAGGAATCCGAGGGGCGGAAAATCAAAGGCCGTACCGGATGAGGATATTGCGGCATTGCGCGAATTTTTAATCAACAACCGCTTCGGAAAACTTGTTGTTCACGGAGCATATACAATGAACATCTGCGCCGCAAAGGAAGAAATCCGCGCAAATTCACGCGAGATGCTCAGAGATGATTTGATTAAGCTGCAGGCATTGCCGGATAATTACTATAATTTTCACCCGGGCTGTCACGTCGGGCAGGGTATTGAAGCAGGCATAAAAATGATTGCCGAAACGCTTGTCGGTGTAATTGATGAGGTTGAGCGCGAAAGCGGAACGCTTAAAAATATTATTTTGCTCGAAACCATGGCAGGCAAGGGCAGCGAAGTCGGCGGAAGATTTGAAGAATTAAAGAGTATTTTGGATTTAGCGATATCACTGGGCGGAGAAAGCTACAGGGACAAGCTCGGAGTTTGCCTTGACACCTGCCACATTTGGGACAGCGGTTACGATATAAAAGCTGACCTTGACGGTGTATTGGCTGAATTTGATAAAAACATAGGGCTTGACAGGCTGTACGCGCTCCACCTTAACGACAGTAAAAATGTTTGCGGTTCTCACAAAGACCGCCACGAAAAGCTCGGAGAAGGCTTAATAGGCGAAAGTACGCTTATATCCGTCGTTCAGCACCCTCTGCTTCAGGGCAGACCTTTTATTCTCGAAACGCCGAACGACGACGACGGCTACGCAAAGGAAATCGCAACGGTAAAAAGCCGGATAATAAAATAACAAAAAATCAAATATAAACGGCAAAAAAGGTTGAAGAATTTTAATCGCCGTGATATACTTAATACACCAAATTTAAATTAAATATCAGAGAGGAGCTATTAAAAATGATTGGCATTATTTGCGCGCTTCAAATTGAGGTTGACGGCCTTAAGGCACTTATGGAAAACCCCGAGATCACAAAAAAAGCAGGCTTGGAATTTACCTGCGGAAAAATTTTCGGCAAGGACGTTGTGCTTTTGGAGTGCGGCGTAGGCAAGGTCAACGCCGCTGTCGGCACTCAGATTATGATTGACCTGTATAAGCCCGACGTCGTTATCAACTCGGGTATCGCCGGAAGTTTGTCAAAAAACCTGATTATCGGCGACATTGTAATTTCCACCGACTGCGTCGAGCACGACTTTAACTGCACGGCACTTGACGAACCGAGAGGTCAAATTTGGTTTACCGATGAAAAGAGAATCAGTATTCCTGCCGACAAGGCGGTTTGCGATAAGCTGGTTGAGTGCTGTCAGGGACTCGGTTCTCACGTTTTGACCGGCCGTATCGCAACGGGTGACATCTTTGTAAGCTACCGCTCTAAACGCGAATTTATCGCTATGGAATTTGACGCCCTTTGCTGCGAGATGGAAGGCGGAGCAGTAGGACATGTATGCTATATGAACAAGGTTCCGTTTGCGATTCTCCGCTCAATCAGCGACGACTTTAAGTATAACAAAGCTGAAAATTACGAGGACTTTAAGGAGCTTGCCGCTGACAGAGCAATTAAAGCTATCAAAAAATTCATTCAGATGGACTAAAGCAAAAATTTACCCGCAGGTTATTACGCCTGCGGGCTTTTTTTATTTACTCATACTTTTTAGTTTTTCGCGCAGAGCTGTAAATGCAGCATCGCAGTCATCAATGCTTGCCACCGTCTGCTCCATAGGACAGACGCCGTCTCCTCTGCGGTTTATAATCTTATCGGTCAGCTCCCCGTACGTAAAGGGAATGTTATTCTTTTCAAGGAACTCCGCCGCGGCTTTCGACATCACCTCGCCGTAAACCGAGGTGATTTTCGCCTTGACAAATAGCATTGCCGCCGCCTTGCCGACAATAACATCAGCAGCCGAATATCCGCTAAGGTCAAGCTCCTGTTCGATAAAGCGCAGCATAGGCGATATACCCCTGCCGTCATCGGTGAAAAAATCTCCGTTTTTGCACAGGCAAATGCTGTGACCACTCAAATTCTGTTTTGCGATTTCTATATCCTTCATTTACTTTTCCTTAACTAAAATCGCTCTTATTCCGATAACAATAAGCGGAACCGCGATAAGCTGAATTAGAAGTCCCTGCCAGCCCGCGAGAATCTGACTCCAAATCATCTCAACGGTGAAGGGGGCAACGCTTTGGAAAACAAAAACCAAGCCGAGGAACACAGCTCTGCCCGCAAGCTGTGCTGCAAGCACCGCGGGAAATGCCCAAAGACCGTTTTTATAGATTTTTCCGGAGAACAATCCCGAAACAACCGCGAATACGGCAAGCTCAGCCATCATAAACGGAAGTCTCGCAAGTGCCGGCATAGGATTGCCCATAAGGGAAGTCAGCGCGAAGCTGGCGAGCGGAGAAAGCACGCCTACAAACAGTGCCCAACGCCATCCCAGGAGACATCCGCCTATAAGCACAGGAAGATACATAGGCAGCAGCTGAACTCCTCCGGGCTGACCCAAAGCGAGATGTACAATCTGGGGCAAAATAACCGCAAGCGCGATTAAGCCTACAGAAACCAGGGTTTTGCACGTTATTTTTGATTTTAAAGTCGCGTTGTTTTTGGTCAAAACATTTTCAAGCATTGCAAAGCTCCTTTCAAATTACAGTGTAAACGGTTTAAGATCCTTAACCGCTGTTTTTTGGTCAATTCTCTGCTCGCCGTTGTCAAGGTCGATGAGAATATATTTGTCGTTGCCCATACCCATCTCCTTCATACAGCTGAGCTGACGGTGTCCGTGGCGCGTCTCGATACGCTCAACCAGCGCGTGGTTTTCGTCCTCGCGCATTGCGTAAATTAAATCAACGCAAGCCTGATCGATTGCCAGAATATCATTAGAAGCCAAAATTCCGACGTTCGGTGTTACAACCGGCTCGGCGTCAAGTCCCTCGCAGTCGCAGGAAACCGACATATTTCTCATAACATTTACATAGGTAATATTCTTTCCGAAAAAGTCAACCGTCGCCTTTGTAGATTCGGTAATACGCTCCATTAGCTCCTCTGTCGCGATTGACCACATATCCTCGCCCTCGCGGGTGTGAATCCATTTTTTACCGATTCGTCCGTCAGCACAGCCGATTCCGATGTTCTTGTTTGAGCCGCCGAAACCGCCCATGGTGTGTCCCTTAAAATGAGTAAGCACCAGCATTGAATCGTAATCGACCATAGTCTTTCCGTGGCACATTTCCTTCATCCACTTGCCGCCCTCAATCGGCAGGCAAACCGTTCCCTCGGCATCCATAATGTCAACAGGGCAAAAGGTCCAGCCGTTGACCTTAAGGGTTTCAAGGTGCTGTTCGGTGGTGTAGCGGTCGCCCTCATAGTAAGTGTTGGTCTCAACAATAGATGCATTCTTAAGCTCCGGCTCACCCTGAATAAGCTCCTTTACCCAGCCATGCGGAATGATATTTGGTCCGTGTTGTTCGCCTGTGTGCAGCTTAACGGCGATTTTTTCGGTCATATTCGCGTTGACCTTTTCGTAGACCTTCTTTAGTCCGTCGGCTGAAAGATCGCGCGTAAAGTAAACGATAGACTCGTTACCTGTTCGCTCGTTATACGGAACGTACCTTTCGCCGCCCTTGCCCGCGGTTATTTTTTCGTTTAACATTAAAATTTCACCTCTGTTAATTTAATAATTCATTATTATTTTAACATATCGTTTTTCTGTTTACAATAATTATTTTAGGATAAAGCGGCACATTCACGCAAAAATATTTACAGTTTATTCACATTTTTAATTTTCAGTTGAAAATTCAAAAGATTATGATATAATAGATATGATTAATTGTGCCGCGGTAATTGCGGCAGACAAATCAATAATCGCGGACTGAATATCCGTAAAAAAACAAAAAGGAGAATAAAAATGAAATTTCCAAACGCAGCTAAAGGTATCAAAAAGATTTTCACATCTGAGATTCTTGCTTTGATTGCCGTAATAGCAGCAGGCATTGCATCCATTCTTGCCGTAACACTTTATGCATCGGTAAAAACAAACGCTGAAGCTGGCGCAGCTGTTTCCGGTATCGGTTTTATTATTTTGGCAGCCGGCGCGTCAGTGCTCACAATCATCGCTCTTATTCTTAAGATTGTCGGTGTTGTTCAGACATCAAGGGATGAGGACTCATTTAAGATGATTATTTATCTTACAATTTTCACCTTAGTCGTTGCTTTAATCGCAGGTTTCTTCTCAAGAACAACTTTCCTTTACAGACTTATTTACACCATTTCAAACATAGGCGGCTTTGTTACTACTCTTCTTGTTATTCTCGGCATCGGTAATTTAGGCGCGCAGGTTGGAAATGAGGAAGTTGTTGATAAGTGCTCAAATCAGTTTAAGCTCATTCTCTGGATTGGTATTGTTTCACTTCTCGCAAGTTTCTTCTCAATTTTCCTTCCCACCGTTGCAGCTCAGGGTATTATTATTGCTCTTGCAGTTGTTGGTATCGTTCTCGAAATTGTTCAGTATGTTCTTTATCTTTCACTGCTTTCAAAAGCAAAGAAAATGCTCAACGACTAATTGCCGAAAACCTATTGAGTTACAAAATCCCGGACGGCTTACCGTTCGGGATTTTTTTAATTATTCTCTTATAGTTTTCCCAAAAATGCAGCTAATCCCAAAGGCTAAGCTGCTGCGGTGCGTTCTTTTCTTCAAACTGCCTAAGATATTCAAAAATCAAATCGTTGTCATGCATAATTCCGTTTTGTTCGCAGGTGCGGTGGAACAGCCTCATTAGCTCTGAGTTGTTCGGGCTGTTAATGACATATTGATTGCCGTATTCGCGGATATACCGCGCCTTAAGCCCCGGGAACCTTTTATCAAGCTGACGATAAAAATACTCGCGGTTTCCGTCGCGCAGGGTCAGCCCCATTCCGAAGCAGATTATTCCGCGCACCTTTGCTTCAACGCACATATCCAAAATCTGACGGATGTTTTCCTCAGTATCGTTTATGTACGGCAGAATAGGGCACAGCCACACGACAGTCGGGATATTATTGTCGCGAAGGATTTTAAGTGCTTCAAGTCGCTCCTTTGTTGTACTTACGTTAGGTTCGACAACTTTACATAAAGACTCGTCCGCCGTCGTTAACGTCATCTGAACAACAGCTTTCGTCTTTTGATTTATGCGTTTTAATATTTCCAAATCCCTGAGAACGCGGTCTGACTTTGTAATCAGCGTAACACCGAAGCCATATTTTTCAATTAACAGCAGGGCTTTTATTGTGTATTCAAGCTGAGCTTCAATCTGCATATAAGGATCACTCATAGAGCCTGTGCCAATCATACAGCGTTTTCTTTTTCGACGCAGGGTGTTTTCGAGAAGCTCAATCGCGTTCTCTTTTACCTCGATATCCTCAAA
>CAMNHG010000050.1 GCA_946539105.1 uncultured Clostridia bacterium
TGTAAACAGCCGTTTGCGGTGACTGAACATAGTTTGTGTTGAAGTACTTTTCCTTTTTAAAGGTGATATTTTTGTCGATAACCTGAATCTTGCGGTTCTTTAGCACAGCCTCGTAGATGTTCTCGGGAAGGTTGCGCTTTCTGAGCAGCTCGCTGTTGTGGAAGTAACCGAAGCTGTCGAGGTTTTCAAGATAGCCTTCTCTGAAGCCCCAAAGCGGATGCAGGTAATTCTCGGTGTACTTGACAAAATCCTTTTGTGACTGCGTGTCCATAACGTAGTAGTAATCGGGATTTCTGCTGATTTCCGAGATCAGTTGCTGCGGTGCTTCATCGCTTTTATCAGCAGGCTTGTGCATTATAAACAGCGTTGCGTAGCTCGCGGTCAAAGCAACGGTGACGATAATCGACATTATAAAATATCCGTTGCTCAGCCTTAGCTTTGAGCTTGGCTTTTTGCTCCTGACTACCTCAAAGTTAAACGAGTTAATAAGAAGTACAATCATCAGCAGCCAAATTCCGTAGGTCAGGTATTCCGCGCCGTTGTAAAGGAACCTAAGCACCACGCTTGCCGCGTAGCCTGCAAGCAGATAAAACAACGGGAAGAACGAAAATCTGTTTTTGTGATAAAGTATAAAAATAATAGAAATTGCCAGGTACACTATCATAACTACCAGCCGTGTACTCAGGTTGACAATATTGTTGCCCAGGTCTGTAAATACCTCGGTCATAGCGTAAAGAACCGTCTTTGAGTTCTCCTGCTTTTGCAGCTTGCTGACAAGCCTCAGCGCGTCATTGTTCAGCATTTTGCTGTCGTCGTAGTAGCCGTTTTTAAGCAGCTCATACTCGCTGTCGTTGTCAATGCCTGCCTGCTTAAACTCCTCGGCGTTTTCGTCGTAACCGGGATAGGGCAGAGAGTCAATCGAACGGGTAAGCTGAGAGTAATCGTAGTATTTTTCGCCCTGCTCCGTGGCGTGGTTAACGGTGTAAGAAAACTGGCTGAGTCCCACGCCGAGTGCCGCGATAAGCAGGAACATAAGCAGATACGGTCTGAAATACCAAAACAGCTTTTGAAAATCAAGCCTGTACTTTCTCTTTGCGATCATATCGCCGAAGAAGAACGCAACCGCGAATCCAAGCGCGACAAAGAAGTAAACTATGTTGAAGAACGAGCCGAGTAAAATTTCGACAACGCCCAGCCAGCACGAAAAGCTGTAACGCTTGTTGCGGATTGCGTTAAGCACCAGCAAAAAGCCTGCCGTCAGCAGCAAAGCCGCGGTTTTTGTGCTGTTGATGTAGGAATAGTGGTTAAGTGTAAAAATAATGTTTATAACAATCGAAAATATTACCGCCTTGCGGATGTTGTACTTGTCGAGAAACACAAACGTAAAGCTGGAAAAAGCCATAAACGAGAGCAGAATTTCAACAAGCACAAAGCAGTTAAAGTCCGTTACAGCGTACTGCATGGTACCTATAACAACAGCCAAAATATAGTTGATAGAGCTGTTGTAATAAAAGTGCTGATTGCAGATTAATATAGAGTTGTTATAGTCGCTGACATCTACGTAAGAGAACGATGTAAGTCCCACGCAAATCGCCATAAAAACAATGTTCAGCAGTATGGCAAACAGGGATTTACTCTTTATCAGCTTCAATATTTTTTCTTTCATACTCTGACTCCGGGTTAACGCATTCCTCTGTCGGACTGTTCGTTAAGGATAAGGTTGATGTTGTGCTCCTCGTAATCGTTAAATACAACATTGTTTGCAAATTCTTCCGCTGTATATTTGGGAGTGTACCAGTCCTGGGATCTGAAGTATGAGTCGAGTCTCGCGCTTGTAAAGATTCTTCCGCGTCTGGCGTAAATTTCGTTGAGAGCCATAGTCAGCTCGTCGTTAGACATATTCGAAACATCATCCTGGCTGAGATAGCTTGAATTGAGATCTCCGCTGCTGTAGGACGGCGAATCGTTGTCTGAGCTGCTTTCGCTTGACTCCGAGCTTTCCTTCTTTTCGGGTCCGAGCGAAATGTTAAGGGTAATAACGCTGCCGGGTTCAACCTCGGTATAAGCCTCGGGAGACTGAGAAATAACGTTGCCCTCGTAGTAGAAGTCGTCGTAGTAGTATGAGCCCTCCTGAACGGTAAAGCCTTCCGCCTCGAGCATCTGCTTAGCGACCTCATACGGCTCACCTACAACTCTGATAAGAGCCTTCGCGGCGGCGTCGGTGGGCTTGGCGGTTGTGGGTTGTGTAGCCGGAGCGGTTGTGCTCTGCTGAGTGGTGGGCTGGGTAGCGGAGGTAGCCGCGGCGGTTGTTTCCTCAACTGCCGAAGTAGTCTCCTGATTGTTGCCGAACGGATTTACTCCGCCGAACATACCCTTTTGCAGCGCGAAGTACAGAAGGGCTCCGAGCAGTGCCAGCAAAACTATAATGCCTATAATAATTGCGGCAACAAGTCCCTTTTTGCTCTTTTTGGGCTTGTCCTTTTTAGGCTCGTTGTTGTCGTCAAATACCTTGTAGTCCTCTAAATCCTCGCCTTTATTTTCGGCGGTTTTTTCTTCCTTGGGCTCAGGCTCGTCAAAGTAGTCGCCGTAGTCCTTATCGCCGTTGTTTACGGCGTCGTTAAGGCTGAATACCTTTGTTTCGAGCTTGTAGTCGTCAAATACCCTGTTGTCAATTTCATCGTCAGGGGTAACGGTTGAGTTGTCAGCAGAGACGTCAAAGTTGTCGGTATCGTCGGGCTTGTCGGCAGCACGCTCAGCCTTGCTTTCAAGCTCGGCTTCAAGCTGTTCAATGTCGCTTGGTTCTTTTGCGGCTTCTTCCGCTGCCGCTGCTCCTGCCGCTCCTGCCGCAACACCGGCTGCGCCTAACAGTACGGCTGTTTCTGCGCTGTCGTCGTTGTTTTCCTCTTCAAAAACATTGCCCTCAAACTCGGTTGTTTCGGGAGCGATTACATTTTCCTTAGCCTTCTTGTCCTCGTCAATTTCCGACTTAATAGAAAGCAGGGCGTTTTTGAGGTTACCCGCGTTTTTCCAGCGGTTTTGGTTTTCGGGCTGGCAGGCAATAACAATAACGCTTTTCAGCTTTTCGCTGCCTAACTGCGGAGCTGTAACGGTCTCGCCGTTAAAACGCTTTACCATAGCGTCGCGCGGAGTTACGTCAACGTCCTCAAAGGGGAGCTTTCCGCGGTTTGCCATAGCGTACATAACAAGACCGGTGGAGTAGATGTCGGTGGTAAAGTCAGCCTTCTCGTTGCGCGAAATCTCGGGAGCTACGTAGGTCAGGTCGTTAACCTTGCTTTCGGCGTCGATAAATCCGCCCAGCTTGTAGCGGTTGTCGGGAGTGACATAGATGTTAGACGGCTTGATGTTGCCGTGGAAAATCTTGTTTTCCTCCAGCTCCTTAAGAATGTCGCTCATCTGAATACCGAAGTCCACAATGTCCTCTTCCTCGGGCTGTTTTGTCTGGAGCACGTCGGAAAGGGAGGGGATGTCCTCGGTGACGATGAAGAGGTCGAGCTTTTTCTTCCTCTCGTTTTCGTCGGTGGCAACGGCTATGTAGTTGCTGACTCTGCCGATGTCGATAATTGACTGAATAAAATCGGCTTCATTAAGCAAATAATCGATGTTTTCGTCGTTATAATCGTCACCTTCCGCGGTAACGCCCGTGAGCAGCGCGTTGGTAACGCTGCCGTCAATCTCTTTTTTAGTGACCTTGTAGACGGCGTTGCCGTTTACATCGTCGAGCCTTGTAAGCACCTTCCACGCTTTCAAGGAATCGGGTAGTTTAAATTTAGCCATTTTAAAACTCCTTATGTGATTAATTTTCTGTTTTTTCTTTTCATATAATAAGTATTATTGTCGCTCTTTATATATTCTTTAATATTATAACACATTATTATTTGATTTTCCACTGTTTTTTGCTATTTTAATCAAATATTTTTCGAAATAAGAAAAATGTTTCATTTTGTTATTATCTGTCGCATAAGGGTAAAATGTTTGTAATCTTTATTTAGAAACAGGAAGTTAATAAGTATATACCCAGCCGGAATTATCAATTATCCGCTATTGTTTTTCCATTTAAAAACTGTGCATTATGACATAAATTAATTAAAGGGCAGAAAAAGTCAAATTTCCCCTTGACATTTCTGAAAAATGGTATAAAATAGAATTAGCACTCAGGGACAAAGAGTGCTAATTAATGTAATTTTATTTAGGAGGCTATATATTATGACAATCAAACCTTTACTTGACAGAGTAGTTCTTAAAGTAGAAGAGGCTGAGGAAAAAACCAAGAGCGGCATTATCCTTTCATCCGCGGCTCAGGAAAAGCCCCAGTTCGCTTCGGTAGTAGCGGTAGGCCCCGGCGGCGTTGTTGACGGCAAAGAGGTTGAAATGTACGTAAAGGTGGGCGACAAGGTAATCGCCTCAAAGTACGCAGGCACAATGGTTAAAATCGACGGCGAGGAGTACACAATCGTTAATCAGTCAGACATCCTCGCAACTTTGGAATAATTCAGGTTTTTAGGTAATTTAGGAGGTAATTTATTATGGCAAAGCAAATCGCTTACGGTGAGGATGCAAGAAAGGCTCTTATGAAGGGCATTGACCAGCTCGCCGACACAGTTAAAATCACACTCGGCCCCAAGGGCAGAAACGTAGTGCTCGACAAAAAGTTCGGTGCTCCGTTAATCACAAACGACGGCGTTACAATCGCCAAGGAAATCGAGCTTGACGATCCTTTTGAGAATATGGGCGCGCAGCTTGTAAAAGAGGTTTCCATTAAGACAAACGACGTTGCGGGCGACGGTACAACAACCGCAACCCTGCTTGCTCAGGCACTTATCCGCGAGGGTATGAAGAACGTAACCGCAGGTGCTAACCCGATGATTCTCAAAAAGGGTATCGCCGATGCTGTTGACAAGGCGGTAGAAGCCGTAATCAACAACAGCCAGCAGGTTTCCGGCACAGCTGACATCGCGAGAGTAGCAACCGTTTCTTCTCAGGATGAGTTCATCGGCAACCTCATTGCCGAGGCTATGGAAAAGGTAACAACCGACGGCGTTATCACCGTTGAGGAGAGCAAAACAGCCGAGACCTACAGCGAGGTTGTTGAGGGTATGATGTTCGACAGAGGCTACATCGCTCCCTATATGGTAACAGATACCGACAAAATGGTGGCTGAGCTCGACAATCCGCTCATCCTCATCACAGACAAGAAAATTTCAACCACCCAGGAGATTCTTCCCCTGCTCGAAAGCGTAGTACAGTCGGGCAGAAAGCTCCTTATCATCGCCGAGGACGTAGAGGGCGAGGCTCTTACAACTCTGGTTCTCAACAAGCTCCGCGGAACATTCACCGCGGTTGCCGTTAAGGCTCCGGGCTTTGGCGACAGAAGAAAGGAAATGCTCCAGGATATCGCAACCCTCACAGGCGGTACTGTAATCACCTCAGACCTCGGTCTTGAGCTTAAGGATACAACAATCGACCAGCTCGGCACAGCGCGTCAGGTTAAGATTGAAAAGGAAAGCACAATCATCGTTGACGGTGCGGGCGACAAGGACGCCATCAAGGGCAGAGTTGCTCAGATTCGCCAACAGATTGAGACCACAACCTCGGACTTCGACCGTGAAAAGCTCCAGGAACGCCTCGCAAAGCTCGCAGGCGGCGTAGCTGTAATCAAGGTCGGCGCGGCTACCGAGATTGAGATGAAGGAGAAGAAGCTCCGCATTGAGGACGCTCTCGCGGCTACAAAGGCTGCCGTTGAGGAAGGCATCGTAGCAGGCGGCGGTATCGCTTGTATGAACGCTATTCCTGCGGTTGCTGAGTTTGTCGAGACTCTTGACGGCGACGCTAAGACAGGCGCGAACATCGTTCTTAAGGCACTTGAAGAGCCCCTCCGCCAGATTGCGGCTAACGCAGGTCTTGAGGGCAGCGTTATTGTTGAGAACATCAAGCGTGAAAACAAGGTAGGCTACGGCTTTAACGCCCTTACCGAGGAGTACACCGATATGGTATCCGCAGGTATCGTTGACCCGACAAAGGTTACACGTTCGGCACTTCAAAACGCTTCTTCCGTTGCTTCAATGGTACTCACAACCGAGTCGCTCGTTGCGGACATCAAGGAGCCTGCCGCTCCGGCAGCTCCCGCACCCGATATGGGCGGAATGTACTAATTAATTAACGATTAACAATAAATAATTAACAGTAGTGGCAGCCCTCGCGGCTGCCATTATCTTTTGTCCGTCAACAAAAATAACACATTAATACCACCTGTTTCAATATAGTAAAAGCAGCGAATAATATCTGACTCATAATCCCATAATTTTTAAAAATACGGTTGATTTTTGACCGTCTATGTATTAAAATAATAATAGCGTCATATGGCGTTTAACAGAAAATAAAATAAGAAAGTACATTAAAAAGGGAAAGAGTTTATGGATTTTACAGACATTATCATGCTGCTTGGCGGCGTTGCCATGTTTCTGTTCGGTATGTCGGTTATGGGCGACGGATTGCAGAAATCATCGGGCAACAAGCTGGAGCCTATTCTGTACAAAATGACCAGCTCAATGCCGCGCGGCTTGCTGCTGGGAACGCTTGTAACCACTGTAATTCAAAGCTCCAGTGCTACCTCGGTAATGGTAGTCGGCTTTGTAAACTCGGGAATGATGAAGGTTAGGCAGGGTATTTCGGTAATACTCGGCGCGATTCTCGGAACAAGTATTACAGGCTGGGTAATCTGCCTTAGCTACATTGACGGAGCTGAAGGTATTGCCAAGATTTTTTCTACCGCTACTCTAACCGGTATTGTTGCGCTTGCCGGTATTATCCTCAAAATGTTCGCAAAGAGCGTTACTACAAAAAATGTAGGCGATATTTTCCTCGGCTTTGCCGTTTTGATGTTCGGTATGAGCTCTATGAGCGGCGCGGTAAGCGACCTCGGCAAAGAGGAATGGTTCACCTCAACAATGACCTCAATGTCAAATCCGTTCCTCGGTATTCTCGTAGGTCTTGTATTTACCGCGCTTTTGCAGTCAGCTTCCGCCGCGGTAGGTATTATTCAGGCACTTTCCGTAACGGGCGCGCTCTCGTTTGAATCCGCTTGGCCGCTGCTTTCCGGCGTAATTGTCGGTGCTGCGCTTCCGGTTGTTTTGTCATCAATGGGTGCTACCGCAAAGGGCAAGCGTACCGCGTTTGTTTATCCAATTTGTACCTCGCTCGGCGTAATTTTGCTCACAGCGGCGTTTTACATCTCAAACGCGATAATTCACTATCCGTTCCTGTCGATGGTAATGAACCCGTTTTCGCTGGCGACAACAAACACAATTATGCGTTTTGTGCTTGTAATTCTTGTTCTTCCGTTTACAAATTTGATAGAAAAGTTTGTTACGGCAGTTTTCAAGGACAGCGAGGAAGAGGACGACCGCAGTCCTTCAACGCGACTTGAGGACCGCTTTATCGCTCACCCTGCGCTCGCTATTGAGCAGAGCCGTATGACGATTAACGATATGGCTATGTCCGCGCAGAAAGCTGTGGAAAAGGCGATTTCGCTTATCCGCAGCTATGATGAAAAGACCTTTAAAAAGGTCAAAAAGCTCGAAGATCAGGTTGATAACTACGAGGACGCCCTCGGCACCTATCTTATTAAGCTGACCGGTCAGGAGATGAACAAAACTCAAAACGAGGCTGTTTCAATCTTCCTGCACACCGTGCCGGAGTTCGAGAGTATCTCGGACATCGCAATGAACATCGCGATTAAGGCAAAGGAAATGCACGATAATAAATATCAGTTCTCAGAAGCTGCAAACCACGAGCTCGACGTAATGTGCAAGGCTGTGCTCGAGGTTGTCAAAATGACCAACGACGCGTTTGTCGAGAACGATATTTCGCTTGCAAAGCGCGTAGCTCCGCTTGAGGAATATATCGACTATATGCGCGACACAATCAAGCAGAACCACGTTATGCGCCTTAAAAATGAGATTTGCTCGCTTGCTCAGGGAATAGTTTTTAACGATATTATCACCAACTGCGAGCGCGTATCCGACCTGTGCTCAAACATCGCTGTTGCCATGATAGAAATCGGCGACGAATCCTTTGAAACTCACGAGTACCTCAACACGGTTCGTGAGCGTCAGGGTCAGAAGTTTGAGAAACGCTATGAGGATTACAAGGAAAGATTTCCGTTATAATTTAGAGTTTAGAGTTGAGAGTTGAGAGTTTAATTGCTTTCAACTCTCGTTTAATAAACCGGAAGGTGATTTTATGAAAATTAAAAAGGACTTTATTCTCCGCAAGGTTGCGGATTCTTACGTTGTAGTGCCTGTTAACAAGATGACGCTTGACTTTAACGGAATTATCAATCTTAACGAAACAGGCGCGTTCCTTTTTGAGCTTTTGCAAAAGGGAGCCGAAAGGGAAGACCTGATTGAAAAAATGCTTGAGGAATATGACGTTGACCGCGACAAAGCGGAAGCTGATATTGACATATTCATTCAAAAGGTAAGGGATGCCGATGTGCTCGAGTAAGGAAGCTCAGCTCAGCGATTTAATTGACATCATAATTGAAAAGCTCGATATGGGCGGAACAGTTACCTTTACTCCGCACGGCGAAAGTATGCTCCCGATGCTCCGCGACGGGCAGGATGTTGTTGTGCTCAAAAAGCCGAACGGCAGGCTTAAGCTGTACGATATTCCGCTCTACAGGCGAGGGGACGGTTCGTTTGTCCTGCACAGGGTAATCGACTATGACAACGACGGTTCGTATGTTCTGTGCGGCGACAATCAGTTCAAAAGGGAGCACGGCATAAAGGACAGCGATATAATCGCGGTTGTCACGGCGTTTTGCCGCAAGGGCAGGCCGTACAGTATGGATTCCGTTCCTTACAGGCTTTATGTTCCGTTTTGGTATCACACGCGCCCGTTCCGCAGAATTTACAGAGCGGCAAAGCGCGGATTTATAAAGGCCTTCGGCATAAAGCCAAAGGAAGAGAAGAAAGAACAGAATAACAGCGAAAAACAAGAGAATAATGAA
>CAMNHG010000051.1 GCA_946539105.1 uncultured Clostridia bacterium
CGTGAGGGTCTACGTTGCCGGTCTCGGCGTAAAATCCGCTGAGGTACGCCGGAGCAAATTCAACCGCTCCTTCGGGCTTGAACGGCGCGAGGCTCTCGCTTAAATCATCGTCAAACGACGCGGACGCATCGTGAGAAAAGCCGTCGAGCGTGTAGTCGGTATTGCTGCGGATATCGTAGTGATAAATATGATATGTATTGCCCTTGTAGTGCTCGCGCGGAGAAACGCCCCTTATGCTGAACGGACCGTTAACCTTTGCGCGGTAGTTCCAGTAGGGCATGTAAATTCCCCTGAAGCCCTCGGCGTCGGGATTGCGGTACTTTCCGCCGATAAACGGATTTTTGCGCACCTCTTTTACGTAAAGCTCCTTACACTGCTCCTTGGTAATCTTAAAGGGCACAACCGTGTCGGGCTTCCACTCCTTGCGGATTTTGTCAAATATCATCGACGCTCCGCCGCAGTACTGGCAAAAACCGATTGCGTCGTTTTTATCGGTGGTGACAAGCTCCGCTCCGCACGACGGACAGCTGTAAACAAAGCTGTCAAAGTACGGCTGGGTTTTTGCGTCGTCTCGCGTGCTGTTGTCCGTAATCTGCTTGGGATCGAAGCGGTTATGACAGTAATCGCATGCCATTTGCTGGCTTTCGATTTCAAACCGCAAGCCTGCTCCGCAGGTTGGACAGGGTATCATAGCATGACCTCCTCAGTTTATTTATTTACAGAATAACATTCCGACAACACCTGGAACAACGCCGCGTCGCTTGCGAGCTTCCTGATGTAGTCGCGTGAATTTACGATATTATTTGTGCCGCCGAGCATCAGCTTTACGGCGTAGGCGTTTTCCGCTGTGCATACTCCCATATAGACAAGTCCGACGGGCTTTTCGGCAGTGCCGCCGGTAGGGCCGGCAATTCCGGTTAGGCTTACGGCAATATCCGCGCCCGAGAGCTTTTTAACTCCCTCAGCCATTTGAATTGCGGTTTCGGCAGACACCGCGCCGAGTACCGACAGGGTTTCGGAATTAACGCCGAGGACTTTTTCCTTAATACCGTTTGAGTAGCTGCAAATTCCGCACTCAAACACCTCGCTTGAACCGCTCACGCGCGTAATCCGTTCGCTTACAAGTCCGCCGGTACAGCTTTCAGCCGTGGCGACCTTGATATTTTTCTCTCTCAGCTTTTGAACAACGTCGTTTTGAAACGTGTCCTGATTCAGGTTGTTTTTGCGCAAAAGCTGAATTATATCTACATCTGTTAATGTTACCAAAATTATCACCTCGTCATTATTTTATCACTATCTGTCGTTTATTGCAATTCTTTTTAATTTGTATTATACTATTTTATAACTTTTAGATTTGAGGTGCTCTTATGGCGGCTTGGTTTTTTACGGAAGAAGAAATTGACAACTCAAAATTCATTATCACAGGAGAAAACGCAAAGCATATCCGCGTTTTGCGTATGAAAGCCGGCGAGGAGCTTACGCTTGTAACGCCGTGCGGAGTTCAGCATAATTGTGTTATAGAAAACGTTAACCAAAACCTTGTTGAGGTTGACATTAAAGAGAGCAAGCCGTGCCAAAACGAACCCGACGTCTTTGTCACTCTTTATCAGGCGTTGCCGAAGGGCGACAAGATGGATTTTATCGTCCAAAAATGCGTCGAGCTCGGCATAAGCCGTATCGTTCCCGTTATGACCGCTCGGTGTGTATCGCGTCCCGATGAAAAGTCTTTAAAAAAGAAAATCGCGCGCTGGCAAAAAATTGCCTTGCAGGCGGCACAGCAGAGCAGGCGCGGAATTATCCCGGAGGTTTGTCCGTGCATTAACCTAAAGCAGGCGGCGGAGCAGTCCGCTGAAAATGACAAAAATATATTTTTCTATGAGCTGGGCGGAGAATCCGTAAAGAACATCCTGACCGAAAAACCAAAGACAATCGGAATGTTTATCGGCAGCGAGGGCGGTTTTGAAAAAACGGAAGCAGAGCTTGTATTATCGCACGGCGCGACAGCCGCTACGCTTGGCAAAAGGATACTCCGCGCCGAGACCGCACCGCTGGCGGCATTGTCCGTTATTATGTATCAGACCGACAACTTTAGCTGACAACTATTGACAACATCGCTTTAATGCGCTAAAATGATAGTTAGACTATTTTTAAGGGGAATAAAAATGAAGCTCACAGGTGCAGAAATTATTTGCGAATGTCTTTTAGAGCAGGGGGTAGACACCGTTTTCGGTTATCCGGGCGGTGCGGCTCTTAATACATACGACGCTCTGTATAAGTACAGCGACAAAATCACACACATTCTTACCGCTCACGAGCAGGGTGCTTCGCACGCGGCTGACGGCTACGCGCGCTCAACCGGCAAAACCGGCGTGGTTCTGACCACCTCCGGACCCGGCGCGACAAATATTGTAACCGGAATTGCGACCGCGAACATCGACTCAATCCCTATCGTGGCGATTACCGCGAACGTTACCACCGACCAGCTGGGCAGAGACAGCTTTCAGGAGGTTGACATTGTAGATATAGCCAAGCCGATTACAAAGGACAGCTGGCTTGTTGAGACTATTGAGGACTTGGCTCCGTCAATCCGCAGAGCTTTCGCTCTGGCGAAGAACGGCAGAAAAGGTCCGGTTTTGATTGACGTTCCCAAGGACATCACCGCTCAGACCACCGAATACACTCCCGAGCCTAAGGCTCACAGAGAGCTTATTGAAATTCAAAACCCCGGCAGTATCCGCAGGGTTCAGGAGCTTATACGCGCCTCAAAACGCCCGATGATTTACGCCGGCGGCGGAATTATCAGCGCGAACGCCTGCAAGGAGCTTCAGGAGTTTGCAAGGCTGATTGACGCACCCGTTTGCTGCTCGCTGATGGGACTCGGCACAATCCCCGCAAGCGATCCGCTCTGCATAGGCAACATTGGTATGCACGGCGGTTACGAGACCGGTATGATTACCGCCGAATGCGATTTGATGATTTCATGCGCGGCGCGTTTTTCGGACAGAGTTGCCGGCGACAGAGAGAAGTTCGGCAATCAGGCAAAGATTGTTCAGCTTGAAATTGACGACAGGGAGATTAACAAGAACGTCAAGGTTGACGAGTATATTCTCGGCGATGTAAGGGCGAGCCTTTCTGCGCTTGTTATCGGACTTGAACAGCAAAGCCATCCCGACTGGCTCAGCCAGATTGAGGTTTGGAAGCATAAATTTGACGACGTAAAGCCGTATGAGGACGAGTTCCCCCAGGCTCACGATGTTATTTACGCGGTTAACGGCCTTAAAAATCCCGAGGACATTATTGCTACCGACGTAGGACAGCACCAGATGTGGGTTGCGCAATACGCAAAAATCGAGCGCGAGAGAACCCTGCTGACCTCAGGCGGTATGGGCACAATGGGCTTTGGTATGGGCGCGGCTATCGGCGCGCAGGTTGCTCACCCCGAAAGGCGCGTGTTCCTGTTCACGGGCGACGGCAGCTTTCATATGAACCTTAACGAGCTTGTCACGATGAAGTCGTACAACCTGCCTGTGATTGTTCTTGTTATGAACAACCGCGTGCTCGGTATGGTAAGGCAGTGGCAAAAGCTGTTCTACGGCAGCCGTTTTTCTCAGACCGATCCGCACAGAGCCACGGACTTTGTAAAGCTGGCGAACGCATTTGGTGTTGAGGGTATGCGCATTACACGCGACGAGGAGATTATGCCTACGCTTGAAAAGGCAATCGCGCTGAACGCTCCGGTTGTAATTGACGTTCAAATCAGCCCCGACGAAAACGTACTCCCGATGATTCCGCCCGGAAAAACCGTTGACGACATAGTAACCTCAATGTAGCAACGTGACGTTGCATCCAATTCCGCCTTTTTAAAGGTTTGATTTTATTTTAAGTCGGATTAACGGCGGGTTCAGAAATTTGATTTATACAAAACTTTTTAAAAGCAATCAATAAAGCAAATATAAAACAAAACTGTCATTCTGAGTTTGTTCTCAAAATGACAGTTTTTATTTTGTTAATTAAAATACATACGGCTTACTGAGCTCAAAGTCCTTTAGCACATTCTTAATTTCGGGCTCGGCTTCCGTTGCCGCGTTAATATAGATTACGCTGTACTCGTTGAGCGAAACATAGGCGTAGTGGTTATTTGTAGTCTCGGTATAGAACATATTAAAAGCTAAATCCTGCGACGTGTAGCGCGTTGTCATTCTCGGCTGAGAACGGATCTCGTTTAAGAATCTTCCGGCGGTCTCCCTTGCGGAGAATAAACCGTAGTTTTGTGAATACTCGTCAAATTCAAGAAAAGTAATCTCGAACGATTTATCCTTCGGCTTAGCTGTATAGCATTTGGAGATGTACAGCTCTTCCCTGCCCTTGATTGTATCCTCAACCGTCAGTCCGTGCTCCTCCATATAGGTCACAAACTGCTCTGACTTTACCCTGTCGTGCTGGAAATTATAGATAACCGAGGCGTTATAAATCGCAAAATTCATAACCACAAAAATAACTATGGCTGCTCCTCCGGCGATTATCATTCGCTTCGCCTTGATTTTGCGAACCGTAAACACAACACCCAATACGGTCGCTGCGAGCACTACCAAAAACGGAATTATAAACACGGTAAATCTTACAAACTGATTTTCGGTCAATATCGTTGTGACAAGCCCGAATATAAGTATTATATAGAACGGCGTAAAAAACGAAGCGGTAAAGAAAAAATCTCTGGAAACCCTAACCGCGCAACGCTTTACCGTACCCATTCCGTTCGGTGTTTTTGACAGCCTCCTGTCAAGGTAATTCTTTGCGGATTTCAACAGCTTTGAGAGCTCCTCCGGATTTTCAAGCTCACTTTTATCAACGCAGAACCTCGCCTTGTTCTGCATTTTAAAGATAAAATATCCGTCGGTTTCCACAAGCTGCTTTATATTGGTATAAAACAGGCTGAGCGGTTCCGCGCCCTCCTCCGCGATTACAAGGTGATCGTAGAAAAAGTTAAGCGTACAGGCGTGTTTTTTGCCGAACTCCACCGCCTTGCGCGTGTGGACAAAGCTGATAATTGTCAGCACTCCGCCTGCCGCGGCGCACAAAGCAGCCGGCAATATAACCTCCCACACATTAAACATGCTGCCCGATAATCTCGCGAGAACCTCGGGCGTGAGCGAGAATATATTGTTCTCAATAAACATCATTACGGCGTACATTCCCAAAAACAGCAACGCCATCGAGACAAGCACGATTACCGCCGTTGAATACTCATAGCGCATAGCGGATTTTATCGACTTTTTATCCGTCAGCGTTTTTGCCTGCGCCATCGGCTGGGGAATACTCTCGGTTTCGGGCTTGCCCAAAAGCGCGTCCACTGTTGTGTCGAATATCTCGCTGATTTTTATAAGCAGGTCAACCGACGGCATTGTTCTGTCGTTTTCCCACTGGCTTACGCTCTGGCGCGTTACGTAAAGCTGATTTGCGAGCGCGTCCTGCGACAAGCCTTTTTCTTTTCTTAAGCTCTGCAGCTTTTTGCCGAACGTCATTTAAACAGCCCCTCTTTGTCGTAATACTCCTTATCGGAAATGTCGTCCTTTTCTTCCAAATTGTACTCGCTGCTCTTGAACATACCCTCGCCGAAGCGGTAGCTTGTGTTCATTGAGCGTACAATTCCTATGCCCAAAATGATTACAATGATGATGAGCGGAATTAAAAGCCAGCCCATATACTCACCTCCCGTGTTCGTTGAGCCGAGTATATAATACCTTACCGAAAAAGTAAAGAAAGTATCGCTTTACATCAGTATTTATCGGACAAAACGGCATTATAAAATTGTTTTTCCATATGGATTTTTTATTACTGAGCCAAAATTTCCTCAAGCATATCGCCTGCGTCCTTGCACAAATCGGCGCAGGTGAGCCTTGTTTTTATTCTGATTCCGAGCAGCTCGCGGCAAACAAGCGAGCCGTTTTTCTCCCTGAATTTTTCCGCGAACTGTCTGAACGCGCCGTTAGCCGCGGCTTTGTTTTTTCCCTTGGCAAGTCCGATTACCATATTCGCGCCCGTAACCGTTCCGCAGGTTTCGCGCAAGCCGCCCATTCCCGCGCCGAATGACGCGGCAATCATCATGGCGGTTTCCCTGTCCATTCCGTAGTCCTCACAAAACGCCAAAAGCACCGCCTGAGCGCAGTTGCAGCCGTTCTGAAAATTGTTTTTCGCTATATCTCCCTTTGTCACGTTATCAGTCCTTTTCATTTTTCTAAAATTATACCATTTGCAAAAGCGGCGGTCAACAAAATTATCCTATATAATTTTGTTGTTTTTGTTGACAAAAACCGCAATTTAATTGTATAATGGCACCAAGTATTTGACAATACCGAACAAACAAAAAGGAGGATATCTATGAAAAAGCTGTTTACAAAAGCAGTTGCCGCATTTTTAGCCGCCGCTATTGTTCTTCCGGCAGGAACCGCAGCCGCTTTTGCAGAAACCACAGACAAATCCGCTGAACCGAATTATTACCTCGGCTCGTTCTACTATCGTCCGGGCGAGGGTGAAATTTACGGTTTGTCAGACAGCATTGACTACTACGCGTATTCAGACGACTTTTTTACAAAGAGCAGCAAGGATTATGACGCTCACCTCTCAACGCTCAGTATGTCGCTTGCGGAGGCTTCGGTAAGCAGTACCCGCGAGCCCTTCACCCCAGAGGGATATATGAAGAAAAACCGCGACGTTATCGCGTTTTTGGAGGACACCGGTTTTTCTGATATTTCCATTAACGAGGATTACAAAATCAAACCCACAAAGGACACCATCGGCATTGCCTGCGCTCATAAAAAGATTGTTCAGGACGGCAAGGAGTACACTATGCTTGTAATCGTTCCGCGCAGTGCCGGATATGAGATGGAATGGGGCGACAACTTTGTCCTCGGCGCAAAGGGCGACGCAAAGGGCTTTGACCGTTCGTCGGACAAGTGCCTTGAATTTGCCAAAAACTATGTTGAGGAAAACAACATTTCAGGCGACATCAAGGTTTGGGCAGTCGGCTACAGCCGAGGCGCAGCTATTACAAACCTGAACGCCAAAAAGCTCATAGACAATCCCAAGGAATATTTGGGAGAAAGCATTGAGCTTGATCCCGAAAACCTTTACGCCTACACCTTCGGTACTCCTTATGCCGCCGACACGGCTCAGGATCCCCACAACGAGAAGTACGCCGGTATCTTTAACATTTACCAGACAAGCGAGCTCGCTTCTATGATGGCTCCTGTTGAGATGGGCTTTGACCGCTACGGCACAAGCACCATGATTAAGGATATGGACAAGTACGATGATATGCTTGCCAACCTCAGCACCTGCAACCCCGGAATTTACGAGGAATTTATCACAACAACATCGTCAGAGCACTTTATGCCCAAAAAGCTCGGCTTCACTGACGGTTCAATCGGCATGGTTGACGACCCCGACTCTTATATTCCCTCGGACGCGTCAACTTACCTTTCAGGCCTCGGCACTTATTTTACCAATATTACAGGCGGCAGAGCAAGCTATGCCGAAAAGTACGAGGAAGCGTTCTCTGACTTTATCGGCTACGTCCGTTCGCTTGACGGCGACGAGACTTCCGCGTTCGGCTCGGGACTTATGGGCAGCGACAGCGCGATTGACGCGGTAGTCGCTATGTACGCATACTTTATGAAACAAAAGTATAAGACCGAGATTAACGCCACCAACGAGGTGCTCACAGCAAAAGCTCAGGAGCTTGCTGTGGTCACAAAAAGCGCACTTGCGGAAACCGAAAGCAAAGACGGCAGTGAGGAAGTCGGAATTGACGCCGGACAGATTGCCGGTCTCGCGATAAAACTCGGCAAATATATGCTTATGGACGCTGACGACATCAGACCTATTGCCGCGAACTATCTCTGCGACGCGGTCTACGATGGTATGACCGCCGCAAACGCTTCTCAGTATCTTGTTGACAAAATTGCCAACCCCAAGGCGGCTTACTCGCTCACCTTCACCCTGTCTCATCTTGTATTCGGCAACATCTGGCAGAGCAGCGAGGTAAGACCTTTGCTTATCAACAACGAGCAGATGAAAAACGCGGCTACTCTTGTCAGCAACATTACAAAGCTAATGTACGACCACACCAATGAGGTGTATATGTCATGGCTCAGACTTGACGACAGCATTTTTGCCGATTATAAGGCTCTAACCCCCGACCAAATTAACGGCTACCGCAGAGTCTACTTCGACGCTGAAAACGCCGAAAACCTCGACGGCACAATTCTCAACAGCAAGGGCGAGACCGTAGGCGTTATCGAGGACGGTGCTCTTGTTGAGGCAACCGACAAGTGGGTAGGCTTTACCACCACCGACGACGGCGGATTCCTGCGTATTCCTATGGATATGGATTACTCGGTTGTATTCAAAAACTACAGCGGTTCGATTTCGGCAGCAGTTAAGGAATATGACGTTTACACAGCAGAGGCCAACGATGTATTCAGCGACGCGGCGGAGAACATTGAAAACGCAACCGTTACCCTTTCGCTTCCCCAGCCCGACCGCGACTACGAAATCCCCACCGGCGTTCAGTACACCCTTTCGGTTCACGAGGATAAGGGCGGCGACGTTCTTTACGGCGACGCTAACGGCGACGGCAATGTTGACATTCTCGACGCGGCTGCTATTCAGCAGGCTGCTAACGAAAGAATTACCCTCACCGAGGATCAGGCACTTGCCGCTGATGTAAACGGCGACGGCGTTGTTGATATTCTCGACTCGGCTCTTATTCAGAAGTACGCAGCAGGAAAAATCGACGAATTTCCGGTTGAAAAAGAATAAAACAAATCAACCGTTCAGGCTCTCCCGTTTTTGGGAGAGCCTTTTTGAATATCAACGCAATTTTATGCTTGTACAATGTGCAATTTTATGATAAAATAATATGTTAGTAGTATTTTTAAAGAAAAAGGTGATGAAAATTGTCTTTTCCGCAGGATAAAATCCGCAATTTCAGC
>CAMNHG010000052.1 GCA_946539105.1 uncultured Clostridia bacterium
CAAGCAAATCACCACCGCCTACCCTGTTTATGAAGGAGACTGATTATGTTAAAATATGAGATTAAAGCCATGCAGGGCAAGCGGATTGTGCCTGTGGTTGTATTTGAGGACGAAAGCTACTCGCTTTTGAATGAATTTTTACTTGCGGAGAGGAGCTTCCGCCGCGAGCTTTTATCGCTCGTAAATGAGGTTGATTTGAATATGTCGCAGAGCGAGAGCTTTTCCGGCAACGCGTTCTCGCTTGAAATCGGCAAAGATATCTGCAAAATCACGAACGATACCGACGACAGAGAGCTTGAAATCGCAACCGCGGATTTCAAGCAGGTTTTGCTCGACTACATCTACGCCGTCCGCGAAATTAAGGTAAAGGAAAAAATGGCGTCGCTCGGTCATCACCACGACCACGGACACCATCATCATTAAAGCAAAACGCTGTCACAGGCTAAGCCGAATGACAGCGTTATTTTTTATCTATGTCTTTGCGACACCGCGTTTTTCATCACGGGCGAATATCAGTTTAAGTATAATCGGGGTGATTATGCTCGACACGATAATCAGCAGAATTACCGAGGTAAAGTAAACCGAGCTTATCATTCCGCTTGACAGTCCCTTTTGCGCGACAATCAGCGCGACCTCGCCGCGGGTCATCATACCCACGCCGATTTTAAGAGGGTCGCTGCCCCTGAAGCCGCACAGCCGCGAGGTAACTCCGCAGCCGATTATCTTCGACACCAGAGCGACGAGCACAAAGCCTATCGAGAACCAGAGCAAGTCAAGCGAAAAGCCCTGAATACTCGTCTTTAAGCCGATACTCGCAAAGAAAATCGGACCGAAAATCATATATGAATTGATGTCCATTTTCTCCTCGATATAGGTCGAGTCGTGCAGGCGCGACAGCACAATTCCGGCAACATACGCGCCGGTAATGTCGGCAATTCCGAACCATCGCTCCGCGATAAAGGCGAAGCTAAAGCACAGTGCCAAAGCCAAAATCGGGATTCGCCTTGTGTGCGGATAACGCCTGTCGATAATTTTGAACACCTTGTAGATTATAAAGCCGACGATAATCGCCAAGGCGAAAAACGCCAGCGTGCTGAGCAGTACCCAACCGGGCTGTGTGTCGGGATTCTTAAAGCCGATTACAAAGGTGAGCACCAAAATTCCGATTACGTCGTCGATAATCGCGGCACTGAGGATTGTAGTACCCAGCTCGGTTTTTAGCTTGCCCATCTCCTTTAGCGTTTCGACGGTTATGCTGACGCTCGTCGCGGTCATAATTACGCCGATAAACACAGCGGTGAAGAACTTTTCGGAGCCCCACGGCGCAAAGCCGTAAATCGCCATATACAGCAGAGTTCCGCCTGCAAGCGGTACGGCTACGCCCATGCAGGCGATTGCGAGAGCCTTTGGGCCGGTTTTCATCAGTGCCTTTAGGTCTGTTCCCAAGCCTGCCGAGAACATCAGCAGAACCACGCCGATTTCGGCGCATATGCTTAAAAAGTCGTTGAGCTTTACAATTCCGAGCACGCTCGGGCCGATTAAGAGTCCGGCGATAATCTCGCCGACAACCTGCGGAGCTTTCAGCTTGCGCGCCAAAAGTCCAAACGCTTTCGCGAAAATTACGATAATTGCGATATCCTTAAATATTGACAGTACGTCCAATTAAACTACATCTCCAACCAAATTACGTGAAATCGGGCGGATTGATATCCGCCCATTTGCTTTATTTAATTATATATCCAAGCCGTTAACGGTCTGTAAAAATTCTTTTAACGAATTAAGAATCATATCAACGCCGCCCTCGCTGTCGCTCTCGATATTGAGCGGCATAATCGGGTCGTGCACCGAAAGTCTGAGCAAGAACCAGCCGTCGCCGTGGTCTTTGTCGAACGAAACGCGGATTCCCTCGCGGTTGTCGTCGGCAACAATCCAGCCGTCCTTTGCCTCGGCATAGGCTGTGAGGTCGGCGATTATCCTTTCGCCGCAGGCTCTGAAATCCTTTTCGGTGATTTTGTAGCGGATTTCGCGGCTTTCGAGCGGTTCTTTAAGGCTTGCGGTAAGCTCGTCAAGCTCTCTGCCCTGCTGCCTGAGCTGAGCCGCCTTGATGATGATTTTGGTGCAGAGGTACGCGCCGTCGTCGAGAAAATAATTCTCCCTCATTGCGGCGTGTCCCGAGGTCTCAATCGCCAGCGGACAGTTAATTCCCTGTTCATTGAGCTCAAGTGCCTTGTCGATGACATTCTTGTAGCCCCTGCGGTAGCGGTAATGCTTGCCGCCCAAACCGTTTTCGATAAATTCCTTCAGTCCGCTCGAGGTGATTGAGTCGGTAACAACGGTTCCGCCGTCGTTGCCCTCCAGCGCGATTGCCGCCGCAACAGCCACAAGGCGGTTACGGTTAATCTCGTTGCCCTTGCTGTCAACAGCTCCGCCGCGGTCAACGTCGGTGTCAAAGATTACGCCCAAGTCGGCGTTATTCTCGCGCACAGCCTCGCAAATTGAAGCCATCGCGACGCTGTCCTCGGGGTTCGGCACGTGGTTGGGGAACATTCCGTCGGGGTCAAGGTAACGGCTGCCGGTGGTGTCCGCTCCCAAAACAGCCAGCACCTTGTCGGCGTAAAAGCCGCCCGCGCCGTTGCCTGCGTCAACCACAATCTTAAAGCCCTTAAGCGGATGTTCGTAGTCGTCCGCGTTAACTTCCTTTTTAATTTTATCGCAAAGTCCGTTTGCGTAGTCAGTCATATAATCATAATTGGTTTTTGAGCCTTTTTCGCTCTCGCCGGGATGAGTGCCGTCCTGAGCGTACTGCAAAATTGCCTCGATATCGCTGCCCTCAAGTCCGCCGCCGCGCGTAAAGAACTTTAAGCCGTTGCGGTTAAAGGGATGATGGCTCGCGGTGATTTGCAGCGCGCCGTCGCAGGACAAATCAACCGTCGTCATAAACATAGACGGGGTTGAGGCGAGTCCGCAGCAGAGCACCTCAGCACCTGCGCGTACAAAACGTTTTGTCACAATTTCCATAATATGAGGGCCCGAAATACGGCTGTCTCTGCCGACGGAAATTTTAAGTTCTTCCGCAGGCTTGCCAACCTTTTTTGACAGCCAAAGCACAAAGCCGTCCGCCATATCGGCGATAACATCGTCGGTCAGATTAACGCTCTGCCCCTCGACGCCCTCAACAGCCACGCCGCGGATATCCGTTCCGCTTTTGAACTGTTTATAAAAATCATTCAGCATAATGTTCTCCCCTATCCTTAATTAAACTATACTTATTTTACCACATATGTCTGTAAATCTCAACAAAAAAACGCTTTTGTACTGTCAAAAACGCGATTTTAAAAAAACTTTGTCAAAACACACTTTGTTTTTGAATTTTGCAAAAATTAGTTGTGAAAATTGCTCATACAAAGGTAACAAACCTGTCGCATTGTAATTGTTTGGAAACATTTTGTCGTAGATATTGCACAATTTCTCAGATTGCTATTTGTCTATTATTGACATCGTTTTAGCAAATCAGCCAAATCTAAGGACTGGTTTTTGTTGACTTTTTCGATTTTTGGAGTATAATAATAATTGTCAAGTCAATAGTCCGCTTGACTATCGGCTATTCACCGTACTTACTCGGGTAACAACTGAATATTAAATGTCGATATGATGATCATTATTGCCAAATGGTAAATGGCGCACATATCGGTTAGCTCCTTACGAGTTAATCAGAAAGATAAGGAGGAATATTTATGACACCAATTCTTAATCTGCACAACATTGATGTTGCTGAGTTCCTCGCCGTGCTTGATACCTGCGAGGGCAACGTATTTCTCGTAACAAACGAGGGCGACAGGCTCAACCTCAAGAGCAAGCTGTGTCAGCTGGTCGGTCTTACAAGGCTGATTGAAGGCGGCAAAATTGCAGAGGCAAGCGTGTACTGCGAGAACGTTCGTGACGAGAGCAAGCTGTTCAGATTTAACTGCTTCGGTGATACAAACTGCGCTGAGGTTGGCTAAAACACAGTTTGATTTGGAAAGTATATTGAAAAGTTTTGATTAAATTAATAATGATAACAACACACAAACACACTAACAAACACACTAAATTTCACAATTTCAATCAATCACACTAATCCCACGTTTTCACGTTAATTTCAAAACTTCTAAATCCAAAAAAGACCGCTGACAAGCGGTCTTTTTTGGTTCTTCTTTTATTTATTATTTATTAAAAATTTTATCTTCCTCGGTAATCTCCCTGATAACCCTGCACGGAACGCCTGCCGCAAGGCTGTTCGGCGGAATGTCGCGCGTAACAACGCTTCCCGCGCCGATAACGCAGCCTTCACCGATTTTTACGCCGCCGCATACGGTGACGTTTGACGCCAGCCAGCAGTTGTCGCCGATTTCTATCGGTTTTGCGTATTCCAAACAGGTGAATCTGCCGTTTTCATCGACAAAGCCGTTCCTCTCCTCCGGTACAAGCGGATGAACCGGAGTAACCAAGCTGCAATTCGGGCCGAAAAATACGTTTTTGCCTATTTTTACCGGGCAGCAGTCGAGCACTGTCAAATTAAAGTTTGCATAGCAGCCTTCGCTGAACTCGGTAAATACGCCGTAATCAAACTGAATAGGTCCCTGAAGGTAAAAGTCTCCCGATGTCGGGAACAGCTCCCTGATAATCGCCGCGCGATTTTCCTCATCCTGTTCGTAAAGCCTGTTAAAATCCATACAAAGGTTATGCGCCCTCTGCCTCATAGCCGCAAGCTCGTCGTCGGAAGCGTCGTAGAGCATACCTTTAATCATTTTTTCCTTTTCAGTCATTGTTCTTCACCGTCACCCAAATATCAATTTTATTGCTGCGGTTCAGCGCGTCGGTAACGGAATACGTCACCTTGTATTTGCCCGGTCTGGACAGTACCACGTTGCCGGTAATCTCCATTTTTTCGGTAATATCCATACCGCAGATGTCGTATGCCTTTACGCCGTCTGACGGAGAAAAATCCGAGTCCGTATCAACAGTAATATCCTGCGCGCCGGTAATTTTGGGAAGTCTGCTGTTGTAGGGATTGCCGCTTGTTATGTCGGTGGGATCCCAGCCCAGTCCCTTGCCGTTAATGCGGATAGAGGCAGGTCTGCCGAGCGGCTCGGGGGTGTTGCTGTCATAAATTTTTACCTTTGTGCCGATGGGACAGTTGTCGTAAATCCACTTGGTATCGTCAACCGCCATACGCACACAGCCCAGCGACGCCTCCTGACCGAGCTTATTGAACTCCTCTATCTCGAGCGTTGCCTTGTTGCCCATTGCAGCGTACGGAACACTGTGGAATAGGAAGTCGCCCGTAATTCCGCTGATGTACTGACCGTAAACATTATTGTACAGCGCGTGCCATTCTGACTTAAAGTAAATCTCAAACTCGCCGGTAATTGTCGATTTATTCTTGCCGCAGGAGCACAGCATCGCCCTTACCGGAACGGTGAATTTGTCGTTTTCGTCATAGGTATAGACGGTGACAACGCTCTGCGCAAGGTTAACGTGTATTTCGTATAGCTGATACTCGTCCTCTACGGCGATTTCATCGTAGTTTTTCTGCCTGATGTCCTCGTTCGCGATAATCGCGGTCGAGAATTTATACGGCTCAGGCTGTTCCGCTGACTTTGTAACGGTAATCTCGTATTCCGCGGACTGGCCTGTGGCGAGCTTCACGGTAAGTTTAGCAGTACCTTCCGCAAGGGCGTCTGCCCTGCCGCCGCTGTCAACGCTTACAATTCTGTCGTTTGAGCTTTTCCATTCCGTAACAAGCTCATCGCAGCCCTTTGGAGAGGGAATAATCTGCGTGCTGCCCTGCGGAATCGTTATATATTCAGTTGTAAGCAATGCCTCGTCAACGGTTGCCGGAGCGTCGTAAACCCGGGCGGAAACTGCGGCAATACCTCCGGCAGGGCTTTCTACAGCCGCCGAGCAAACCGCCATTGCCGCCGCGACGATGATTCCGAACAGGCATACCGCCAGCGCGAATGGTTTTTTCATAACTTACCTCTGGTGTATAATTTTGCTTGATAAATAGTTTTGGAACTTTATCTTTTGCAGCCGTTCTCATTCGAGAATCAAACATCTCTGATAAAACAGACTACTGAAACGATTTAAAATATTACAAGTTTTTAACCTTTTCAGTCTATTCTATCATTTTTTTCGGAAAATGGCAAGGGATATTTAAAAATATCAAAAAGTGTGCTAAAATAAATTTAGATTATTTTATATGGTGATTTTTATGATACATCCGATTAAGCATTTTATAACAATTACAACTCACAGGCACAAGGTGATTGCCCACTGCGCCAAGGCAGGAATTTTATGGCAGGGCTTAAGGCACGATTTGTCGAAGTACAGCCCGGTTGAGTTTATCCCCGGAGCGAAGTATTATCAGGGCACTCGCAGCCCGAATGAAAGGGAGCGCGAGCTTTACGGCTACTCCGCGGCGTGGCTTCACCACAAGGGCAGAAACCGCCACCACTACGAATACTGGAACGACTACAACCCAAAGACAAAAAGCATTGAAAATGTCGAAATGCCCATACGCTATGTGGTCGAGATGTTCTGCGACCGCGTTGCGGCGAGCAAAATTTATAATAAGGAAAACTACACCGACGGGCACCCCTACACCTATTACACGAGGATAAAGGGCAAAAAGCGTATGCACCCAAACACCGAGGCACTGCTTTGCTCCTGGCTTGAAATGCTCCGCGACGAGGGCGAGGAAAAGACCTTTGCCTACATCAAAAAGCTCAATAAAAAGGACAAAAAATAATGGAAGCACAGAGGATTATCCACCCGATTCCGCCGCTGTTTGACGCAAATTCCGAAAAGCTGATTTTGGGCAGCTTTCCGTCGGTAAAATCAAGGGAAGCGATGTTCTTTTACGGTCATCCTCAAAACCGGTTTTGGAAGCTCCTGCCGCTGATTTTTGATGAAGAAGTACCCGTTACCACCGGAGAAAAATCCGCGCTGATTTTACGGCACAACCTCGCGCTGTGGGACTCAATACAGTCCTGCGTAATCACAGGCTCGTCCGACAGCTCGGTAAAGGACGTTGTGCCTAACGATTTGAGCATAATAATAAACAACAGCCGTGTGCGAAAAATCTTTTGCAACGGCGCGCTGTCGTATAAAATGTATATGAAATACATTTATCCGCAGACAAAAACAGAGGCGGTAAAGCTGCCGTCCACCAGCCCGGCAAACGCGGCTTTTTCGATGGAAAGATTATATGAGCAGTGGAAAATAATCGCGGAATAACAAAAAAAGGAGAGCCGAAGCTCTCCTTAATTCTTTTGCAGAATTATTTATTGATTGCAGCGTAGATTTTATCAAGCAGCATTCCAATCCACGGAATTTTGCTGATGAGCGGCAGCTCCTTTTTCTTGCCCGTAGCGGCGTAAACAATGCCGATAATAGCGAGAACGAGAAGGAATACAGAGCCTGCCCAGAAAATGAAGTTGAAAATGTTGTAAACCACGCTGTGGTGATAAACATAAAAGCCGTAACGTCCCGGGAAAATCGCGTTGATAATCGCGAGGAGGATAGCCTTAACAATCTCATAAGCAACGCCTGCTGCCCAAAGTGTAGCACCCTGCTTTACGTGGAACTTACAGTAATCCGATGTTTTTCTTACGAAAAGCGGAATTAAAAACAACGGTGCCCACGGAATGTACGCAAGCCAGGCAAGTCCCTTGTCCGAAGGCAGCACCGCACCGTCTGCGTTCAAAACCTCGGGCTGAACCGGCTGCTGAGGAATCTGCTGAGCTGTCTGCTGATAGTTTTGCTGCGCGTTATCTACGGAAGAACCGCAGTTCGGGCAAAAACCAGCATCGTCAGGAATTTGAGTTCCGCAATTTCTACAAAAAGCCATATTTGTTACCCCTTATTAATTAATTAGTATTTCTACCACTATGATTATAATGTATAAAAATTTAGGTGTCAATAAAACCGAATTATATTTGTAGCAACAACCAAAAAGCAAAATAGACATTAATGGCTGTTAGTATATTTTAACAATTATATATTGCGATTTTTGTATGTATTAAATAACACTTTTGACGTTTTGCAAAATGTCAAGGTGGTAATTTGTATATTATTTATATATTTACAAAGCAGCTTAAATATGCTATTATTTTGACATAAAATATAGATTGGGATGAATAATTATGAATATAGGATTGGTGCTTGAGGGCGGAGCAATGCGCGGACTTTTCACCGCGGGGGTTATGGATGTGCTGATGGAATACGGCGCGGAATTTGACGCGATTGTCGGCGTTTCGGCAGGCGCGGCGTTCGGCGTTAACTACAAGTCAAAGCAAATCGGCAGGGTTATCCGCTACAACAAACGCTTCGCGAACGACAAACGCTACTGCAGCGTGCAGTCGCTGATTAACACCGGAAACCTGTTCAACGCGATGTTCTGCTACCACACCGTGCCCAACGAGCTCGATAAGTTTGACAGGGAGCGTTACAACGCCGACAAAACGCCGTTTTACGTTGTCTGCACCGACGCCGAGACAGGCGAGCCGGTTTACCACCTGCTTGACAGGGCAAACGACCGGGGCTTTGAGTGGATACGCGCGTCGGCTTCAATGCCGCTGGTGTCAAAGCCCGTTAAGATTGACGGAAGGTATTACCTCGACGGCGGAATGAGCGACTCAATCCCGATTGAGTTTATGAAAGTCGGCGGCTGCGACAAAAACGTTGTCGTGCTGACCCGGCCGAGGGATTATGTTAAGGAAAAGGCGTCAATGCTGCCGCTTATGAAGCTCAGCCTTAGAAAATATCCGTACACCTACGACGCGATTGCGCACAGGCATCTCGTATATAACGACAGCCGCGCGAGGGTTTTTCAGGAGGAAAAGCTCGGCAACGCGGTGGTGATCTGCCCCAAGGATAAGCTGCCAATCGACCGCGTTGAGCACGACCCCGAGGTTATGGAAAAGGTCTATCAGCTCGGCAGACAGGCGGCA
>CAMNHG010000053.1 GCA_946539105.1 uncultured Clostridia bacterium
GCGTGCTCACGCGATGAGCCCTGACCGTAGTTTTCTCCGCCGACAATAATGCTCTTGCCCAAGGTCTTTGCACGCTCGGGGAAGTCCTTATCGCAAACGGTGAAGCAGTGCTGTGAGATTTTCGGAATATTTGAACGCAGCGGAAGAATCTTTGCTCCTGCGGGCATAATGTGGTCGGTTGTGATGTTGTCGCCTACCTTAAGTGAGCACGAAGCTTCAATACTGTCAGTCAGCGGACTTGTCTTGGGATATTCCTTGATGTTCGGACCTCTGAGGATTTCAACGCTGTCCATCTCCTCTACGGGAGCAGGGGCGATAACCATATTGTCGTTGATGAGGAACTTCTCGGGAAGCTCAATCTCAGCCGCTTCTCCGAGACATCTCGGGTCGGTAAATACGCCCTTGATTGCCGAAACAGCGGCGGTCTCGGGAGATACAAGGTAAATCTGACCGTCGGCTGTGCCGCTTCTGCCCTCAAAGTTACGGTTAAAGGTTCTCAGCGAAATACCCTTGCTGTTGGGTGACTGTCCCATACCTATGCACGGACCGCACGCGCTTTCAAGGATTCTCGCGCCTGCCGCGATTAAGTCGCCGAGCGCGCCGTTTAGAGCGAGCATATTAAATACCTGCTTACTGCCGGGGGCGATTGCGAGCGATACGTTGTCGGCAACCTTCTTGCCCTTTAAGATGTAAGCGACTCTCATAAGGTCGAGGTAGCTGGAGTTTGTGCATGAACCGATACATACCTGATCAACCTGCTGACCTTCAAGCTCCTTGATTGTCTTTATGTTGTCGGGGGAGTGGGGACAAGCCGCCAAAGGCTCAAGCTCTGAAAGGTTAATCTCGATAACCTCGTCGTAAACCGCGTCGGCGTCTGCCGAAAGCTCTGTGTAATCTTCCTCTCTGCCCTGAGCCTTAAGAAATTCTCTTGTTGTCTCGTCTGAGGGGAATACAGATGTTGTCGCGCCGAGCTCCGCGCCCATATTTGTGATTGTAGCTCTCTCGGGAACGGTTAGGGTTTTAACGCCCTCGCCGCCGTACTCTACAATCTTGCCTACGCCGCCCTTAACGCTCATAACCTTAAGAACCGCGAGGATAATATCCTTTGCCGATACCCACGGGCTGAGCTTGCCTGTCAGGTTAACTCTGACCATCTTGGGCATTGTGATGTAGTAAGCACCGCCGCCCATTGCAACCGCAACGTCAAGTCCGCCTGCACCGATTGCAAGCATACCGATACCGCCGCCTGTGGGGGTGTGGCTGTCAGAACCGATTAAGGTTTTGCCGGGCTTGCCGAAACGCTCAAGGTGAACCTGGTGGCAAATTCCGTTGCCGGGGCGTGAAAAGTAAATGCCGTGCTTTTTGCAAACGGACTGAATAAACCTGTGGTCATCCGCGTTCTCAAAGCCTGTCTGTAAGGTATTGTGGTCGATGTACGCCACGCTTTTTTCTGTTTTAACACGGGGGATTCCCATAGCCTCATACTCAATGTAAGCCATAGTTCCCGTAGCGTCCTGAGTAAGCGTCTGGTCAATTTTAAGACCGATGTCTGTGCCGACAACCATCTCGCCGCTTACAAGGTGCTCTTTAATAATCTTCTGTGCTATTGTGTAGCCCATATTATTACCTCCGTTTATAAATTTCCCCTGAAAATAGGAAAGGGGCATTGATGTCTACCCTCGTTACGCTTCGTTGTTCGCAACTTGGGCTTACTTATGTTAATTATATAACAATCCTTAGTAGTTGTAAAGCGTATTTCGACACGAAAAACACAAAATATTGAATTTTTTGGCGTAAAAGCATTGCCTATTGGGAAAATACCTCAAAATACCTCGCCATATAAGCCGAAAGGTGATTAAAATTACAAGTTGAAATTACCGTACGGCAGTGATATAATTATAATGTAATAATATGGCTATTCCCACATAATACAGGTGTTGCCATTAGTTTTATGGAGTATGATTATGGACGTAAGAGAAGATTTAAGAAACATCGCGATTATCGCGCACGTTGACCACGGCAAAACCACGCTTGTGGATCAGCTTTTGAAGCAGAGCGGTATTTTCAGGGCAAATGAAAATGTCGAGGAAAGGGTAATGGATTCAAACGACCTCGAAAGGGAGAGGGGAATTACAATTCTTTCAAAGCCCACCGCCGTGCTTTACAACGGAATTAAAATCAACATTGTGGACACCCCCGGACACGCCGATTTCGGCGGAGAGGTTGAGCGTATTTTGCAGATGGTAGACGGCGTTGTTCTGCTTGTAGACGCTTTTGAGGGCTGTATGCCCCAGACGAGGTTTGTGCTCAAAAAGGCTCTCGGCCTCGGCAAAAAGCCGCTCGTTGTGCTCAACAAAATCGACCGTCCCGGTGCGCGTCCCGAGGAAGTTGTAGACGAGGTTCTCGACCTCTTTATCGAGCTCGGTGCCGACGAGGATCAGCTGGAGTTCCCGGTGATTTACGCCTCCGCCCGCGACGGCTACGCAACCGAGGATTACAACGAAACAGGTACTGATATGAAGCCGCTGTTCGACGCTATTATCCGCGAAATTCCTGCTCCCAAGGGCGAGCTTGACGGCGGACTTCAAATTCTTATCTCAAATATCGACGCCGACAATTTTGTCGGCAGAATCGGCGTGGGCAGGGTAGAGAGAGGTCATGTTAAAAACGGCCAGTCCGTAACCCTCTGCCATACCGACGGCACAACAAAGAACGTGCGTATTGGTAAGCTGTACCAGTTTGAAGGACTTAAAAGAATAGAATGCGACGAGGCAAGTCTGGGCGACCTCGTCTGCATCAGCGGTATTCAGGACATCAATATCGGCGAAACGCTCTGCTCAAACGACTGTGTAGAGCCGCTTCCCTTTGTAAAAATCGACGAGCCCACCGTTACAATGAACTTTATTGTAAACAACTCTCCGTTTGCAGGCAGAGAGGGCAAGTACGTTACATCAAGAAATATCCGCGACAGGCTCTTTAAGGAGACCGAGACAAACATCGCTCTCAGGGTTGAGGAGACCGACAGTGCCGACACCTTCAAGGTTTCGGGCAGAGGCGAGCTCCACCTTTCAATCCTTATCGAAACAATGCGCAGACAGAACTATGAGTTTCAGGTTTCGCGCCCCGAGGTTATCACCAAGACCATCGACGGCAAGCTCTACGAGCCTATGGAGTTCCTTATTGTCGAGGTTCCCGACAGCTACGTCGGCGCGGTTATGGAAAAGCTCGGCTCGCGTAAGGCGGAGCTCGTAAATATGGGCACGCGCGACGGCGGAGTTACCCATATCGAGTTCAGAATCCCTGCGCGCGGACTTATGGGCTACCGCCCCGAGTTTTTGACTGATACAAACGGCAACGGTATTATGAACCACGTTTTTGACGGCTACGAGCCGTGGAAGGGCGAGATTGTCACCCGTCATCAGGGCTCGCTAATCGCCTTTGAGACCGGCGACACCGTAACCTACGGATTGTATGCCGCTCAGGAAAGGGGCAGGCTCTTTATCGGCGCGGGCGTTCCCGTTTACGAGGGAATGATTGTCGGCGCAAGCCCCAAGTCCGAGGATATCACCGTTAACGTCTGCAAGAAAAAGCACATCACCAACACACGCGCCTCCGGTTCTGACGACGCGTTAAAGCTCACGCCGCCCACAATTATGTCGCTCGAGCAGTGTCTTGAGTTCATCGCGGACGACGAGCTTGTAGAGGTTACCCCCGAAAATATCAGAATGAGAAAGCGTATTCTGTCTAAGGAACAGCGTATGAAGCAGGCTTTTCGTAAAAAATGAGTTATGTAATTCTTGATTTGGAGTGGAACGGAGCTTTCAGCAAGTCCGCTCAAAAGTTCGTCAATGAAATAATCGAGTTCGGCGCGGTAAAGCTCGACGAAAAGCTAAATGTGGTTGACACCTTCTCGTCGCTTATTTCGCCGAAAATCGGCAAAAGGCTCTCGGGCAAGGTCAAGCAGCTCACTAAGATTAACTTTGAGGAGCTTGTTGACGGCGGTGTTGATTTTTTCACGGCGGCGAACAGCTTTGCCGAGTTCCTCGGCGACAGCACGCTGATGACCTGGGGAACCTCGGACATTCACGCGCTGATTGAAAACTATCTTTTCTACGCGAATGATTATCATATTCCGTTTTTGAAAAGCTACTGTGACTTGCAGGAGTACTGCCAGCGCGCCCTTGACCGCTATGACGCGGCAAATCAAATGGGGCTCGGCGTGTGCGCGGAGCTTTTGGGGATTGAGTTTTCCGAGGACGAGCAGCACAGGGCAGAGGCAGACGCGCTGTTAAGCCGCGAATGCCTTGTCAGGCTGATTGACAAATATCCTGTCAGCAGTTGCACATTAAAGGCTGACTGCGAGGAATTTTACCGCAGGATGATGTTCAAAAATTATTTCGTTACCGACCTTAACTCCCCCGGAATAGATAAGGAAAACTTAAAATTCAACTGCGACCTCTGCGGAAAAAGAGCGCGTCGCGTAAAAAAGTGGAAGCTCCACAACAAAAACTTCACCTCGGACTTCTACTGCAAAAGCTGCGACCATAAGTTTACCGCGAGGGTATCGTTTAAGCGCAGATACGACGGAATCAAGGTCAACCGCCGTATTATAGAGAAAAAGAAAGAACAGCCTGAAGAAGCAAAAACAGCTGCTGTTCAGCAATAAAAAGAACAGAACCCGGGTTTTGCCCGGGTTTTTCTTTAAAAACTTAAAAAACACAAGAATTTTTCAAGGATATTTCATACAGTTTTCACTTTGGGGAATTATTATAATTACAACATCAAAAGACAAGACCGCAAAGCGGCTGCCATAAACGGAGGTAATACCATGACAGATTATAACAAGGACAATTTTGACGGCATCAACGAAACTCCGTCAGAGGAAACTCCCGTTACTAACGAGTTGCCTAAAGAAGAAAATTTGGAAGAAGATATTGCTCAGATTGACGACATCTACAGCTCGTCATCAAATGAAGAAACCGGGGCTCAAAGTGAAGGCTCATACGAGTGGAACGCCGAGCCAAAGGAGAATACTTCAGAGTATCATTACTCATATATAAACGGCAAAAACGCCGAAGCTGAGCATAACCCGAATAATTATAACGATAATTATTCTTCATACGGAACCTCGAACACCTCAGGATCATATCAGTCCGGTTCATACTCGGACAGTGCGAATACTCAGACTGCAAATCAGCAGGCAAATCCGTATTCCTACAACTACTCAAACACATATAACAGTTATTCTTCTGCTCCGAATTACAACAGGCAGCAAACTCAAAGCTATAATCAGCCGCCTGTAAAAAAGGAGAAGAAGAAAAAGGAAAGGAAGCCCGTATCCCGCGGATTTATCGCGGCGATGCTCGCAATTACAGTTCTTTGTTCAGCGGCACTGGGCTTCGGCGGCGGAATGCTCGCAAGGAATATGAACACCACCACGAACGGCAACGTAACAATCAATCAGGTGAGTTCCTCGGAAGTTAAAAACGCCGGTACTTCAAATGCCGCAAGCACTTCCGAGATTGTAAAGAAAACCGCAGACAGCGTTGTAGAAATCGCGACCGAGGGCGTTGTAACAGGCAACTTTGCACAGCAGTACGTTACCAAGGGCGCAGGCTCCGGCGTAATTATCTCGGCTGACGGTTATATCGTTACAAACCACCACGTTATCGACAACGCAAAGACCATCAAGGTTACGCTCCGCGACGGTCAGACCACATACGACGCTACCCTTATAGGCAGCGACGAGGACAACGATATCGCGCTTCTTAAGGTAAACGCGGAGGGACTTACCCCGGCAACCTTCGGTGACAGTGCTTCCCTCGCGGTAGGCGATTACGTTGTAGCAATCGGCAATCCGCTCGGAACCCTTGGCGGAACCGTAACCGACGGCATTGTATCAGCCCTCGCAAGAGAAGTTACCATCGAGAACAAGAATATGACTCTGCTTCAGACCAACGCGCAGATCAGCCCCGGCAACTCGGGCGGCGGTCTCTTTAACGCAAACGGCGAGCTCGTCGGCATTGTAAACGCCAAGGACAGCGCGACTGAGGTTGAGGGTATCGCGTTCGCAATCCCCGTAAATAACGTTATCGACATCATCAAGGACTTACAGAATTACGGCTATGTTACCGGTAAAATCGACCTCGGTATGGAGTTTGTGGATATCAATTCAAACGACACCGCGTTTTATTACGGCGTAAACCAGCTCGGCTGTTACGTTCTTTCAGTAACAAGCGGCTCTAACGCTGAAAAAGCAGGCTTTAAGCGCGGAGACCTTATCACCAAGGTAAACGGAAATGAAATTACCCATTCATCTGAAATCAGCAAGGCACTCGAAAAGAACAAGGTCGGCGACAAAGTAACACTGACGGTATCGCGTTCCGGCAGAACAACCGACATCGAGCTCGTGCTTGAGGAGTATGTTCCCTCTGCAAAGCTCAATTCAGACAACAGTCAGGGTCAGCAGCAACAGCAGATGCCTCAGGACGGCTCAGACATCTGGGATCAGATTTTCGGCTGGTAATTAACCAATTTAACAGACAACCGGAGTTTATGCATCATAAAAATCTCCTTTTTTGGCGGAGCTGTGTAAAAACAGCTCCGTTTTTTATTATATATTGACTTATAATTCTTTTATGGTAAAATAAAACTATAAATATTTAGGAGGGTTTATATGGCTGACGAAATAGCAAAAACTGAGAAAAAGACATTTTTGAGAAGCAGTATTTTTGAGGGGATACTTTTCATCCTTTTGGGAGTTGCAATTCTTGTTTGGCCTGATCACGCGCTTAAAACGCTCTGCATTATAGCAGGAATCGCGGTCGGCTTGATGGGAGTATTAAGAATTATATTCTTCTTCAGAACCCCGAAAGAGGAACGTAAAATCGGTATGATAATTGTCGGCGTGCTCCAGCTCGCGTTCGGAATCGCGCTGATTGCCGCGTCGGAGTTCTTCATCAATCTGTTCTTTGTTATAACGGGAATTATGCTTGTCTACGGAGCGTTTTTGATGTTATTCAGAGCGGTACAGCTCAGGCGTGTAAAGGGCATAATGTTCGCGCTCTCGATAATATTCGGAATAATCTACACAATTTTAGCGGTGATTATTTTTATGAATCCCGAGGGCTTCGCACAGTTTGTAACGAGAATCCAGGGAATAGCTCTTATTTTTGAGGGCTTGGGAATAATAATAGTGCTCAGAAACCTAAAGCTCACCCTTGAACGCGCATAAACAAAAACGGACTGGTTAATCAGTCCGTTTTTTAGTTGACAGCTTTTTAATTGTTTCAGCCGCTTTATGAAATACAATCGACACCGCAAAGGATATGGCAATCACAATCAGATAATTCCATATTATATACGTGGGCAAGCCGATAATCTTAAAAATTTCACGAATCAAAACGTGGCTTAGGTAAAGCTCCAGTGATATTTTTCCGAGCCACCTCAAACCGCGGTTAACAGCCTTGCCGTCAAACAGAGAAATCAGCGCGGTCGCCGCAATCATAATTATAATCGGATAAAATACGGTTTGAAGTCTGAGCTTGAATATTCCCCAAAGAAAGCTGCCGTCAACGCCGGTAATAAACGTCAAAATCATAAACAGCACGCCTAAACCGAAAAGCAGATATATTTCGTACGTGAGCTTTTCTTTGCGGCATATTTTGCATCCAAACCACGAGCCTATGATGAAAATAACCGTTCTCCAAAGCGCGATTTCTGTGTTTTCATAAAACCCGGGAGCGGTAAAGCTCAGAATAATACAGCCGGAAATAAGCGCGATTACCACTACCGCCGTGATAAAATCACGAAGCCTGCGGTTTTGTATGCTGAGCATTTTGAAAATCAGCGGAAATATCAGGTACATAATCAAAATAAATGATATGTACCACACCAGCGTCGCGCCCTCAGCCCAGAAAGAAACGGTTGAAAAATCAAATAAAAACTGAGGAAATCCGGTTTTTTCGAGCACTAAATCAATTATTATCCAACCGATACCGCCGATAACAGCGTACGCAGGCAAAATCCTGGCCGCGCGCCTTTTGTAAAACCCGGCAATACCCCTGCGCGAATACATCGAATAATACAATCCCATTCCGGAGAGGAACAGAAAAATATCAACGCCGACGCTGAATATTACCGAGTTATAAATGTTCGCCGCGGTCATCAGCGCGGGAGCTGAGTCGGAGTCGGAAATATCGTTAAAAAAGTGAAATATTAAAATTGTTAAAATCGAAAATCCGAAAAGCTCATTTCTGTATTTCGGAATTAATAAAGCTATTTTGTTCATTTTTTCATTAAAATTGCCACGCTCTCTACATGCGCTGTTTTCGGGAACATATCCACAGGTGTGACTTGGGCGGTTTTGTAGCCGAGGACGTCAAAATATTTTAAATCTCTCGCCAAGGTCGCCGGGTCGCAGGAGACGTAAACTACCCTGTCGGGCTTCATTTCGGTAATAGTTTTTACAAGCTCCTCGCCGCAGCCCTTTCGCGGAGGGTCGACGATAATCACATCGGGTTTAAGTCCGTTTTGTTCAAGTTCCTTTGCGGCGTTTGCCGCGTCCGAGCAAATAAACTCGGCGTTGGTAATTCCGTTGTTTTCGGCATTTTGCCGCGCGTCCTTAACAGCGTCCTCTATAATTTCAACGCCGATCAGCTTTTTGCAGTCCTTCGCCATCGTCAGACCGATTGTGCCCGTTCCGCAGTATAGGTCGAGCAAAACCTCATCTCCGCTTAGCTGCGCGTACTCCTTTGCTTTGCGATAGAGCCTTTCTGCCTGAGAGCGGTTGACCTGCCAGAACGAAAACGGCGAAATCTTAAACTTCAAACCGCATAGCTCGTCGGTGATGTAACCGTTGCCGTAGGCTGTGCGGTTTTTCGCGCCTAA
>CAMNHG010000054.1 GCA_946539105.1 uncultured Clostridia bacterium
ACGGCACTAAGAAGATTGCCGAGCCAATCGGCGTTGTAGGTGCGGTTATTCCTACGACCAACCCCACATCTACCGCTATTTTTAAAGCATTAATTTGTCTAAAAACAAGAAACGCGATTATTATCAGTCCGCATCCCCGCGCTAAGAAAAGCACGATTGAAGCCGCAAAGGTTGTTCTTGAAGCTGCTGTAGCGGCAGGCGCTCCGAAAAATATTATAGCATGGATTGACGTTCCCTCGTTGGAAATGACCAATCTGCTCATGCAGGAATCGGATATTATCCTCGCGACAGGCGGACCGGGTATGGTAAAGGCGGCGTATTCCAGCGGCAAGCCTGCTCTCGGTGTCGGCGCAGGTAACACACCTGCCATTATTGATGATACTGCAGACGTCACCTTGGCTGTCAATTCTATCATCCACTCAAAAACCTTTGACAACGGTATGATTTGCGCTTCCGAGCAGTCCACAATCGTACTCGACAGCGTTTACGACGCTGTAAAGCAAGAATTCGCGGCACGCGGATGTTACTTCTTAAAAGGCGACGAACTGGATAAGGTTCGTAAAACCATTATTATCAACGGTGCGCTCAACGCGAAAATTGTAGGACAAAAGGCGGCAAAAATTGCCGAGCTTTCAGGCGTAAAGGTTCCTGACGGTACTAAAATTCTTATCGGCGAAGTGGAATCAGTTGACCTAAGCGAGGAATTCGCACATGAAAAGCTCAGCCCTGTTCTCGCCATGTACCGCGCTAAGGACATTCACGACGCATTCAGCAAGGCAGAGCAGCTTGTAGCGGACGGCGGCTACGGTCATACTTCTTCCATTTACCTTGACGCTGTAAACGAAAAGGACAAGCTTGATGAATTTGCGGCGCGTATGAAAACCTGCCGTATTTTGGTAAACACTCCGTCTTCTCAGGGCGGTATCGGTGACCTCTACAACTTCAAGCTTTCGCCTTCGCTCACCCTTGGCTGCGGCTCATGGGGCGGAAACTCCGTCAGCGAAAATGTCGGTGTAAAGCATTTAGTCAACATCAAAACAGTTGCCGAAAGGAGAGAGAATATGCTTTGGTTCAGAGCGCCTGAGAAGGTATATATCAAGAAGGGTTGTATGCCTGTTGCCCTTGATGAACTGAAAAATGTTATGAATAAGAAGCGCGTGTTCCTTGTAACCGACAGCTTTCTTTACAAGAACGGATACACAAAGCCCATTACCGATAAACTCAACGAACTGGGAATTCAGTACACCGCTTTTGCGGATGTTGAGCCCGATCCTACACTTGCCTGTGCTATCAAGGGCGCAGAGCAGATGAAATCCTTTGAGCCCGACACGATTATCGCTCTCGGCGGCGGTTCCGCAATGGACGCGGCGAAAATTATGTGGGTACTTTACGAGCATCCCGAAGCGAACTTTATGGATATGGCAATGCGCTTTTCCGATATCCGCAAGAGAATCTACACCTTCCCGAAGATGGGCGAAAAGGCTTACTTTATCGCTATTTCAACCTCTGCCGGTACAGGCTCTGAGGTAACTCCTTTCGCTGTTATCACCGATGAAAAGACAGGTGTTAAATATCCGCTTGCCGATTACGAGCTGTTGCCTAATATGGCGATTGTCGACGCTGATTTCCATATGACAGCACCCAAGGGCTTGACCGCCGCTTCCGGTATTGACGCTGTTACCCATGCGCTTGAGGCTTACGCTTCCATGATGGCAACAGATTATACCGACGGCTTGGCACTGAGAGCCTTAAAGATGATTTTTGAGTATTTGCCCAGAGCCTATGACAATGGACTTAATGACCCCGAAGCCAGAGAGAAAATGGCAAATGCAGCTACAATGGCAGGCATGGCGTTTGCCAACGCCTTCCTCGGCGTATGCCACTCCATGGCGCATAAGCTCGGTGCTTTCCATCACCTGCCTCACGGTGTTGCAAACGCTTTGATGATTGACGAGGTTCTCCGTTTCAATGCGGCAGAGGTTCCGGCAAAGATGGGAACATTCCCGCAGTATGACCATCCCCATACACTTGCGCGTTATGCAGAGGTTGCCGATTACCTTGGAGTTAACGGTAAGAACGACAGCGAAAAGCTTGCGAATCTGATTGAGAAGATTGACGAACTCAAGGCAAGAGTCGGCATTAAGTCCACCATTAAAGAATACGTCCCCGATGAGAAGGATTTTCTTGACAGACTTGACGATATGACCGTACAGGCGTTTGACGACCAATGCACCGGAGCTAACCCCCGTTATCCGCTGATGAGCGAAATCAAGCAGATGTATCTTAACGCTTATTACGGCAAGACCTTCGAGGAAACCGAAACACCCGACGAAAGACAACTCGGCGGAGAAATTGATAAAAAAGACATTAAGCAGTCGTTCCGCAGAGCCAAGAACGGTATTCATAAAAATCTGTAAGGGAGGAACAGAAAATGACACTTGACAGAGTAATTGCGGTCAGAACCGCTAAAACCGTCTACCGTGACGGTGACCTTTGCGTAAAGGTCTTTAACGAAGAATTTTCAAAAGCCGATGTGCTTAACGAAGCGCTGAACCAAGCGCGTATTGAGGAAACAGGATTAAATATCCCCAAAATTCACGAGGTAACAAAAATCGACGGAAAATGGGCGATTGTGTCTGATTTTATCAAGGGAAAAACACTGCAGCAGCTGATGGACGAGGAGCCCGAAAAGAAGGAAGAGTATTTGAGTATGTTCGTCGATTTACAGCTCAGTGTACTCGACAAGACCTGTCCTCTGCTCAATAAGCTCAAGGATAAAATGAACCGTAAAATCAGTATGGCTGAGCTGGACGCTACCACACGTTATGACCTTCACACCAGACTTAACGGTATGCCCAAGCACAACAAGGTGTGCCACGGCGACTTTAATCCGTCCAACATTATCATAGCTGAGGACGGTACGCCTTACATAATTGACTGGTCGCACGCTACCCAAGGTAACGGCTCGGCTGACGCGGCAAGAACTTATCTGCTGTTCTGGCTCAAGGGAGATATAGAAACAGCAAAGCAATACCTTGATATGTTCTGTGAAAAGAGCGACACCGCTAAGCAGTATGTCCAGAAGTGGATGCCGATTGTAGCGGCTTCACAGTCCGTAAAGGGCAACGAAAAAGAACGCGAGTTCCTGCTCAGTTGGGTAAACGTTGTCGAGTACGAATAAGGAGGAAATCAGAATGAAAGTAACCGTATGTATCGGCTCATCATGCCACATAAAGGGCTCGCGTCAGGTTGTAGAGCAGTTGCAGTATCTTATTGCTGAAAATAACCTCAGCGACAAGGTGGAGCTGGGTGGCACATTCTGTATGGGACAGTGCCAAAAAGGTGTTTGCGTTACCGTTGACGATACCTTCTATTCGGTATCTCCCGAGGAAGTCAATGAATTTTTTGAAACAAGCATAAAGGAAAAGATATAAAAATGAACATACAGATATGCGTTGGATCGTCATGTCACCTCAAGGGCTCGGAACAGATTGTAAGTATGTTTCAAAAGGTTATTGAGGAACGCAATCTGGAGGATAAAATCACTCTCGCGGGCAGCTTCTGTATCGGATGCTGTAACCGTGAGGGTGTTACCGTTCAGGTGGACGACGAGATTATTACGGGTGTTAAGCCCGAAACCTTTAACAGCTTTTTTGAAACTGAAATCTTATCAAAACTCTATTGAAAGCGAGTATACAGATGTCGAACTGTTTGACACTAAAAAAATCAAATTGCAAAAACTGTTATAAATGTATTCGCCATTGTCCGGTAAAGTCTATCCGCTTTTCCGGGAATCAGGCGCATATTATCGGCAATGAGTGTATTCTTTGCGGTCACTGCTTTGTAGTATGTCCGCAAAACGCCAAGCAAATTGTAGACGAAACTGAGAAGGTGCGCGTTCTTCTGCAAAGCGGAGATCCCGTAATTGTCAGCCTCGCGCCTTCCTTTATCGCCAATTACTCCGGTGTGGGTATAGAATCAATGCGTTCTGCGCTTAAAAAACTTGGCTTTTATGACGTAGAAGAAACCGCGCTCGGAGCGACAATAGTCAAGCGTGAATACGATCGGATTTTACAGGATGAGAACAGGGATATTGTCATATCATCCTGCTGCCATTCCGTTAATCTGTTGATTCAAAAACATTTTCCGAGTTGTCTGCCGTATCTTGCCGATGTACTGTCGCCTATGCAGGCGCACTGCATGGATATAAAAAAGCGTATCCCAAATGCAAAAACTGTGTTTATCGGTCCCTGTGTTGCAAAAAAAGACGAAGCAGAGCATTATGAAGGCATTGTTGACGCTTCTCTGACCTTTGAGGAACTGTCCGCGTGGCTTAAAGAGAAAAACGTTACCCTCGAACAGAAAACCGATTCTACAGAAAAAAGCCTTGCACGGTTTTTTCCGACAACCGGCGGTATTCTGAAAACAATGTCGCAAAAGGCACAGGATTATACTTACTATGCGGTTGACGGCGTAGAAAACTGTATGGCTGCCCTGAAGGATATTGTGGACGGCAATGTTCACAAGTGCTTTATTGAGATGAGCGCATGTGCCGGAAGTTGTATAGGCGGTCCTGTAATGGAAAAGCATCGTCTGAATCCTGTCAGCGATTACGTGGCTGTAGCAAAATATGCCGGTAATAGCGACTTTGAGGTTGAACAGCCGGAAGCAGTTGAAATCAAGAAAATGTTTGAATTTATCTCGCAGCGTTCGGCAAAGCCTTCCGACTTTGAGATTAATCAGATTCTGCGCCAAATGGGTAAATTCAAGCCTTCGCAGGAGCTCAATTGCGGTTCATGCGGCTACAATACCTGCCGCGAAAAGGCGGTCGCCATTTATCAGGGCAAGGCGGAAATCTCTATGTGCCTGCCATATTTGAAGGACAAAGCGGAGAGCTTTTCGGATACAATCGTTAAAAACACACCAAACGGCTTGATTGTAGTTAACGATTTGCTTGAGGTTCAGCAAATCAATTCGGCAGCTTTGAAAATATTGAATTTGCGAGCCGCTTCGGACGTAATGGGTTCTCAGGTGGTTCGGATTCTCGACCCGCTGCCATTTATGAACGTACAGCAAAACCGCCGCGGAATATACAATGAGCGGACATTTTTAGCAGAGTATGACCGTTATGTGGAAATGACGGTTGTCCCTGACAAAGAGAGCAATATGTTAATTTGCATTATGACGGATGTAACCGAGGAAGAAACTGCGCGCCGCCGCAAAGAGGACATCAGCCGTCAGACGGCTGAGGTTGCCGATAAAGTTGTTGATAAGCAAATGCGTATCGTACAGGAAATCGCTTCACTTTTGGGCGAAACCGCCGCCGAAACCAAAATTGCGCTGTCAAAACTGAAGGAGTCGATAAAGGATGAATGATTTATGCGCGGAGATTGGCTTCAAAAGCATTAACCATGACGGTGAACAGCTCTGCGGCGACCATATTGATATTGTAGAGCAGGGCGGAGATTCTACCGTTATCGTGCTGGCGGACGGCATGGGAAGCGGCGTAAAGGCAAGTATTCTGTCTACGCTGACTTCCAAAATAATTTCGACAATGATGGCGGCAGGTTTACCCTTGGAGGAATGTGTGTCTACAATCGCCGCAACACTCCCTGTCTGCTCGGTGCGCGGTGTGGCGTATTCCACTTTCACGATTATGCATATTATCGACGCCCACACCATTGAACTGATTCAATACGACAATCCTCACATCATTTATATCCGTGACGGCGCTCTTTACGATTACGCCAAAACCGAAGTTAATATCGGCGGAAAAAAGATATACAAGTCTGTCATCCGGTTAAAGGAGGATGACATTATCATCGCCATGAGCGACGGCTGTCCTCACGCGGGTATCGGTATTGCCTATAACTTTGGCTGGAAATGGGAGGATATTGCGGAATATATGCTGAGTATGTCGGATGGCGGCTTTACTGCCAAGGTGCTTTCCACGTTGCTGATTGACGAGGTAAACCGACTCTACGGCGGCAAACCCGGCGACGACGCAACTGCCTGTGTTATCAAAATCCGCAAGCGCGTACCGATGAATATTCTCTTCGGGCCTCCATCCGATAGGGATGATTGCGATCGTATGATGAGTCTGTTTTTCTCTAAAGAAGGCAAGCATATCATCTGCGGAGGCACTACATCCTCTATTGCCTCAAAGTGGCTGCGAAAACCGTTAAGACCAAAGCTCGACTTTGAGCGCAGCGATGTGCCGCCGATTGCCGAACTGGAGGGTGTTGATTTGGTAACCGAGGGTGTTATCACCGTAAACAAGGTGGTGGAATACGCCAACGACTATGTTCAAAACAACGATTCCTATGAGGAATGGGGCTATAGTAATGACGGCGCTTCGCTTATCAGTCGTCTGTTGTTTGAGGAAGCGACGGATATCAATTTTTATGTCGGCAAGGCTGTTAATCCGGCGCATCAAAATCCCGATTTGCCGATTAATTTTAATATAAAGATGAATTTGGTGCAGGAGCTTTCAAAGGCGCTTAAGCTGATGGGCAAACGCATCAAGGTCAGTTATTTTTAGGTGAACGCAAATGAATAAGTTAAGAAAATTTGATACCAAGGTGCAGTATCTGAAATACAAGGTACTGCGCGAGGTGGCACGTCAGGCATGGAACGACACACTGTTGGAGAATGTATTGGATATTCCGAAAATTATCGTTCCCGGCAAAACGCCGACCATGCGCTGTTGCGTATATAAAGAGAGGGCAATCCTCGCCGAACGTGTTAAAATCGCTATGGGCGGTAACTCTGACCGTCAAAATGTTATAGAGGTAATCGACATCGCCTGTGACGAATGTCCTGCCGCCGGTTATGAGGTTACGGATTCCTGCCGAGGCTGTCTGGCGCACCGCTGTGAGGATGTTTGCAAACGCGGCGCAATTTCCTTTGACCACAACCATGTGGCACATATCGATAAAAGCAAATGTGTGGAATGCGGTCAATGCGCCAAGGTGTGCCCGTATTCCGCGATTGCCAACCGTAAGCGTCCCTGCCAAAACGCCTGTAAAATTAAGGCTATCAGCATAAATGAAGATAACGCAGCGCAGATTGACGACTCAAAGTGCATTTCCTGCGGCGCGTGTGTTTATCAGTGTCCCTTCGGCGCTATCAGCGACAAATCATTTATTTTGAATGTAATAGATTTGTTGAAGAAATGTGAGCAGGGAAAGAATTATAAGCTCTATGCTGTTGTTGCGCCGTCTATTTCCAGCCAGTTTACATACGCAAAACTCGGTCAGGTGATTACCGGCCTGAAAGTGCTGGGCTTCCATACCGTTGTAGAAGCCGCTCTCGGCGCGGATATGGTAGCGCAGGCGGAATCCAAGGAGCTTGCGGAAAAGGGCTTTTTGACCAGCTCCTGCTGTCCTGCCTTTGTGGACTATATCAACAAAGCCTTCCCGCAGCTTAGCTCGAATGTTTCGCACAATCTATCGCCAATGGCGACAATCGCAAAGTATATCAAAGAAACAACGCCTAACGCGAAAATTGTTTTTATAGGTCCTTGTACGGCTAAAAAGATGGAGGTTCAGCTCGACACCGTCAAGCCCTATGTGGACTCTGCACTGACATTCGAAGAATTGCAGGCGCTGTTTGACAGCCGTGATATTGATCTCACCACACTGGAGGAAGGTGTGCTCGACAACGCTTCCTACTTCGGAAGAATATTCGCCCGCTGCGGCGGACTTGCCGACGCGGTTGCCGAGGGCTTGAAGGAGCAGGGACTTGATGATTTTGACCTGAACGCGATTTCTTGCGACGGCATTGAGGAATGTAAAAAAACGCTGACAATGAAAAGTAAAAATCTTCTTAAAGCTAACTTTATTGAGGGTATGGCTTGCGTCGGCGGCTGTATCGGCGGCGCGGGCTGTCTGACTCACGGCGCCAAGGATAAAATGCAGGTAGATAAATACGGTCAGGAAGCAATGGAGAAAACCATCCTTGACGCTATCTCGATTCTGAGATAAGTTAGTGCATTTCTATTTTTTAGATACGGCAATCCGTATTTCTCACACAAAAAGGCGGAATCGCTTGCCGCGCGCGCGGAGAAATGTGTCGCAATCAATTTTTTCTGTTTGTACTTGTTTATATAATAAGGACATCTCTTCTTTGATAGAATGAGATGTCCTTAATAATTAAATATTATATACTATTTCATTATTAACGATTTCATTTGCTTGATTTCGGATATTATTCATTCTCGCAACCCATACCATTTGATTATCCACTTTGAGTTGCTCGGTCACGCCTTCTTTTTCGGCAAGTTGTTCTACTAACCGAAAGAACATATCCTCTGCCTGTTTGTCAATATCGGCAAGATAGGCGGTAAGCTTACAACTTGTTAGAAAATTCGTGTAAATAATCGGATGGTGATTTTTGAGGTATCTCAAATGCCGCTTGCCCCAAATGCCGATTTCAACCTTCGGTTGTTCAGGCAATTTCAAATCGGGCAGTAAGTAATCACCCTGTTGTGTGTATGTAATCTTTGTCGCCATCATTCAGACCTCCTTGACTTTGATTCTCTTGACTTTTGCTTTTGTGAGCTTGATTAACAGCTCGTCAATGATGTCGGTGTACCTGCCCTGAGAAATGAGTTCATTCCTCAAATCAATCAGGCTGTTTATGACTGTGCGCCGTTCATCAGGCGTTAGGTATAAATGGTATTTTGGATTTTTCATTGCATGACCTCCGTTTGTTTGATATAATCAGTATAAACGAGGATGCTTCATAAATCGAATGTGCGGATTGAGTTTTGTGAAAACTTTTGGGGTGCGTAAGCGCGTGACTCGGGAGAGCGCCAGGTTCGCAATCTGGAGGTCAGGGGTTCGATCCCCCTATGGTCC
>CAMNHG010000055.1 GCA_946539105.1 uncultured Clostridia bacterium
CAAGGACGACAACGCAGTATTGCGGAAAATAGACCGCAAAGATTGTCTACTTTTTTATTAGGTATTAGTATAAAATATTTTAGCAAAATAAAAGCCTGTTCCAAGCGCAATGCTTGCGAACAGGCTTTTACTGTTAATTGTAAATTGTTAATCGTTAATTGGAATAACCGTGCGCCTTGTCGAGCAGCATATCCTTAACCTTCATCAGCCTTGTGCGGCTTGAACGGTCGTTTTCCTCGAGCTTCATAGAGATGTACTTAATCGTCTCCTGATACCTCGGAATCATAACGTGCTCAAGCGAGTTAACCCTGCGCCTTGTCTTTTCGATTTCGGCACTCATAAGCTCGCAGCTTTTTTCGTACTGCGCCAGCTTAATCAGGTCGGGGAGCAGGCTGTCAAGGCTCATAACCGCGTCGTCAAGCTCGAACGACGTAAAGGCGAAGCCGTAGGGGAAAATGTCCGCGCTGTCGGAGGTTCTGGTGGAGGTCTCAAACTGCGGAATCTCAACGCTCATTACGTTTCTGCTCGAAACATCAACGTTTATCTGCTGCTTGGGCGAGAGGAGCGAGCCGTCAAGGCTCTGCTTGCTCATAACCGCGGAAGCGTTGACAAAGTGATGATTACAGCTTTCAAGCTCGCGTTCAACCTTTTCGCGCAAGTCCTTGGTCTCGCGCACAAGGTCAAGGAACTGCCTCATAAGTTCGTCGCGCTTGTCCTTTAGCATTTTATGACCGCGTATCGCCGTTGTGAGCTGCTTTTTAAGCTTGCTCAGCTGCATACGGGTCGGGTTTACATTCATTACTGCCATAATCTACCTCTTATGAGCGTCCGTAGAACTCGTCGAGCATATCGTCCTTAATACGTTTCAGCTCGCTTCGCGGCAGAATCTCGAGCAGCTTCCAGCCGATGTCGAGGGTTTCCTCGATTGAACGGTTGGCGTCGTAACCCTGAGAAACATATTCCTTCTCAAACGCCTCGGCAAACTCAGCGTACTTCTTATCCATATCGGTAAGAGCAGCTTCACCGAGAATAACCATAAGCTCGCGCGCGTCCTTACCTCTCGCGTAAGCCGCGAAGAGCTGGTTCATAGTAGCCGCGTGGTCTTTTCTGGTTCTGCCGGGACCGATACCCTTATCCTTTAGACGCGACAGCGAGGGCAGTACGTCAATCGGCGGCGTTACGCCCTTGCGGTACAGCTCACGCGAAAGAATAATCTGCCCCTCGGTGATGTAGCCTGTAAGGTCGGGGATGGGGTGGGTTTTGTCGTCCTCGGGCATGGTGAGAATCGGAATCAAGGTGATTGAGCCGTCCTTGCCCCTAAGCCTTCCTGCTCTCTCATACAGAGTAGCGAGGTCGGTGTACATATATCCGGGATATCCGCGTCTGCCGGGAACTTCCTTACGCGCGGCGGAAACCTCACGCAATGCGTCGGCGTAGTTTGTGATATCCGTCATAATAACAAGCACGTGCATTCCAAGGTCGAAAGCGAGGTACTCGGCGGCTGTAAGTGCCATTTTAGGAGTTGCGATACGCTCAATCGCAGGGTCGTTAGCGAGGTTAACGAACATTACGGTTCTGTCAATCGCGCCGGTCTCCTTAAATGACTGAATGAAGTAGTCGGATTCCTCAAAGGTGATACCCATAGCGGCAAATACAACGGCGAACTGCTCGTCCTTGCCGCGAACCGTTGCCTGACGCGCAATCTGTGCGGCAAGCTGTGCGTGGGGAAGACCCGAAGCTGAGAAAATAGGCAGCTTCTGACCTCTAACGAGGGTGTTAAGACCGTCGATAGCCGAAATACCTGTCTGAATAAACTCCTGCGGATAGTTACGCGCGGCGGGGTTCATAGGCGTTCCGTTAACGTCAAGTCGTTTTTCGGGAATCAGCGCGGGACCGCCGTCAATCGGGTTGCCCAGGCCATCGAAAACTCGCGAGAGCATATCAGGAGAAACGGGAAGCTCCATTGAACGTCCTAAAAATCTAACCTTGCTGTCCGCTAAGTTAATACCCGCGGCGGATTCAAAAAGCTGAACAAGAGCGTTGCTGCCGTCAACCTCAAGCACCTTGCAGCGGCGTGTTTCGCCGTTCGGAAGCTCGATTTCGCCGAGCTCGTCGTACTTAACGTCATCGACGTCGCTGATCATCATCAGAGGACCGGCGACCTCTCTTATAGTGCGGTATTCCTTTGGCATCAGTCGTCACTCCTTTTCAGTACATCTTTAATTTCGCTGTCGAGCTGAGCGTTGATGCTCTCAAACTCAGCTTCAATCTTATCCTCGGGCTCGTACTTGAATCTGCCGATTCTCTCGCGCACGGGGATGTTTACTAGCATTTCAATATTCGCGCCTGACTTAAGAGCCTCAAGAGCTTTGTCGTAATAGCTCAAAATCGCGCGCATCATAAGCACCTGCTTGGGGAGCGAGGTGTAAGTATCTGTCGGGTCAAATGCGTTCTGGTGCAGGTAGTCCTCACGGATTGAGCGTGCGGATTCCAGCTTAAGTCTGTCGGGCGCGCTGAGAGCGTCCATACCTACGAGGTTTACAATTTCCTGCAGCTCGCTTTCGTCCTGAAGCAGAGCCATAAGCCTGCCCCTAAGCTCCATAAAGTCGGGAGCGGCGTTTTCCGAGAACCACTTTGTAAGCTGGTCGGTGTACAGCGAGTAGGAGGTAAGCCAGTTGATGGCAGGGAAGTGACGCTTGTAAGCAAGGTTTGCGTCAAGTCCCCAGAATACCTTAACAATTCTCAGCGTAGCCTGAGATACAGGCTCTGAGATATCACCGCCCGGAGGCGATACCGCGCCGATTACCGAAAGCGCGCCTTCAACGTCGTCTGTGCCGTTTACGAGCACACGACCTGCTCTCTCGTAGAACTGGGCAAGACGGCTGCCGAGGTACGCAGGGTAGCCTTCCTCACCGGGCATTTCCTCAAGACGTCCTGACATCTCACGCAGAGCCTCAGCCCAACGTGATGTGGAGTCAGCCATAAGAGCAACGGTGTAGCCCATATCGCGGAAGTATTCCGCTATTGTGATACCTGTGTAAATAGAAGCCTCACGAGCCGCAACGGGCATATCGGAGGTGTTCGCGATAAGCACGGTTCTTTCCATCAGCGAGTTGCCCGTACGGGGGTCCTTAAGCTCGGGAAATTCGTTAAGAACGTCGGTCATCTCGTTACCGCGCTCGCCGCAGCCGATGTAAACGATGATGTCTGCGGCAGCCCACTTGGCAAGCTGGTGCTGAACTACGGTTTTACCCGAACCGAACGGACCGGGTACCGCAGCGACGCCGCCCTTTGCGAGGGGGAAGAGTGTGTCGATAGGTCTTTGACCTGTGGTGAGCAGAATGTCAGGGGAGAGCTTCTGCTTGTACGGTCTGCCTACGCGGACAGGCCACTTTGTAAACATTGTAACGTCCTGTTTGCCGTTTTCGGTCTCGATTACGGCGATAACGTCGTCGCCTGTAAACTCGCCTTCCTTAATCTCGGCAACAGTACCGCTGATTTTGTTGGGAACGAGAATTTTGTGAAGAACAGCGGCGGTCTCCTGAACAGTACCGAGCACATCGCCTGCCGTAACCTTGTCGCCGGTTTTTGCGACGGGCTTGAACGCCCACTTCTTGCTGTGGTTAAGCGAGGGAACGTCAACGCCGCGCTTTAGGTTTGTTCCGGCAACCTTCATAATCTCGTCAAGAGGACGCTGAATACCGTCGTAAATCGCGCCGATAAGTCCGGGACCGAGCTCAACGGAAAGGGGAGCACCTGTGGACTCAACGGTTTCGCCCGGTCCGAGTCCGGAGGTCTCCTCATAAACCTGAATTGAGGCTCTGTCTCCGTGCATTTCTATAATTTCGCCAATCAGGCGTTGTTCGCTTACGCGCACAACGTCGAACATATTGGCGTCGCGCATACCCTCGGCAATAACCAGAGGTCCCGCGACTTTAGTAATAATTCCTGTTTTCAAATTAAGCACCTCATTGTTTGTTAACAACCAATCAGTTGTTGAAGATGATGTCCGAGCCGACCGCCTTTTCTACAAAGGACGAAAGCCTTTGTCTGCCGGTCTGCATATTGCCCTTTACGCCGGGAATCGGAATCAGGGCGGGGGTAAGCCTTTCCGCGCAGCGAGCGCGTTCTTTTTCAGCCGAATTATAAATTTCCTCGGTGAGGTAGATAACAGCGTAGCGGTCGCTGTCTGCAAGATTTTTAATCAGCTTAGTAACGTCGGGCAAATCGTCGCAGGGATAAATGTCAAGTCCGACTGCCGCAAAGCCCTTAATGCTCTCGCTGTCGCCTACAACGGCGATGTTTTTAGCCATAGATTTCACGCAGCCTTTCCGTAATAATTTCCCTGTCGCTGCCTGTGCGGATTCCGCTTGCGATTATGTGAATAACCTTCTTTTCCGCTTCCGTGCCGAGGTAGTAGCCAATCAGCGGCTCCATACCTTCGCTTGCGCGCTTGCAGCTTTCTCTCGCCATAATAATCAGCCTGTTGTCAACAAACTTTTCAAAGGCGGAGGGTGATTTTTTGAATTGCTCAATCGCTTTGTCACAGTCGTAGTCGCTCTTTTTCGAGAGGCTCTCAATCAGCTTGTCATAGCCCTTAAGGGTGTCGTCAATCAAGCTGCGCCTGCTCAGTCCGTCAACCTCGCACAGTGCCTTAACAAGGTAATCCTTGCCGGTTTTTGTGCGGCTTGCGCGGATTGCGATTTTGATGTCGTTGTAAAATACAAGGTTGTTAAAGTAGTTTTTAATAAAATCCGAGCGAAGCTCCCTTGCAAGGTTCAGCGTCTGCTTCATCACAGCTTTGTCGATGATAGCGTCCGAAAGTCTCGCGTCGCCCGTGTGGGCAAGGGTTTCATACGCCTGCTCGGCAGGCTTTGACATCCACTCCGGCAGCAGGGAATACCTGCGCTTTTCAACCGCTTCCTTAAGGGTTTTAGGTTCTACCGAGCCGGGTGTGAGAATAAGGCTCTCCCAGTTTCTCTCGGCGAGCGTTCCCTTAAGCGCGACCTTAAAGTTGTGAACGTCGTTTTGAATAATAAAGATGTTGAATATTTCAAAGTCCGGCGCGGTGCTTTTAAGATAAGCCCAAATGTCCTTTGTGTGGCTGTCAATCAGCTCGTCAACGGTCTTGCCGTCGCCGTAGCCCTTGTCGGACAGCACCGCGCAAAGCTGCGCGATATCCTTGCTTGCCAAAAGCCGGTCAATGTCAGTGCGGGTAAGCAGTGACTTTTCCTTAGCGCGTACCGAACCTATTGAGTATTCGTATGATAATGCCATAATGACCCCCTTACTGAGCAAACAGCTCGCGGTTTATGAGGTCTTCAAGCTCGTCGCGTCTTGCGCTGATGATTGCGGCAAATTCCATATTCTCCTCGATATCACCGGACTTTAAGATAAAGCCCGAGCCGATTTTAGCCGGAGTTTGCGATACCGCCGCGTCGAGTCCGCGTGATTTTACCTGCTGTTCAAAGTCCCCGGGGAGACGCGCAAGGTCGCGGGAGTTCAGCATAATCTCTCCGCTTTTGCCCTTAAGCTGAGCGCAGAGCATATATATGGATTCAAAATAATCGCTGTCGTCCTGATTTGACAGATAATCCGACAGACTGTCGATAGTTTTGTCAATTTCGGCTCTGCGCCTTTTGAGCAGAGCGTTGCGGCGTTCAAGCTCGCTGCGGCTTTTTGCCGAGTTCTCAAGTCTTTTTAACTCTTGGCTTGTTTTGCCGGCAATATCGCGTTCGAGCTTCTGCGCCTGCTTTTCGGCTTCAGCCAAAACGCTTTCACGCTTTTGCTCAGCCTCACGCTCGATGGCGTTAACCTTTTGGTCGCAGTCTGATTTAATGCGGCCTAAAATGACGTCGCTGCCGTTCACGCGAGTCACCGTCCTTTCGTAGTAGTCCTTAACTGTTAATTATTAATTGTTAATTGTTAATTAAAAATCAGCCGAGGTTGGGAATCTGGATAACTACGAGAAGTGAAACGATGAACGCGAGAAGCGCGTAAATCTCAACGAGGGTTACGGAAACCATTGCCTTAGAGAAGTTCTTGTCGTCCTTCGCACTCATCGCGATACCCGAAACAGCTGCCTTACCCTGAGCAATACCCGAGAACAGACCGCCGATGCCGATTGCGAGGGACGCGCCTGCGTAAGCAAGTCCCTGAGCGAAGGTTACGTCAGCCGCACCGCCCAAAACGCCGCTGCTTACGAGAATAAGGAAGCCTACGATAAAGCCGTAAAGACCCTGTGTACCGGGGAGAAGTGTAAGTACGAGCATTTTACCGAACATTGATGAGTCCTCGGAAAGAACTCCCATTGATGCCTGTGCAGCCGCGCCTACGCCCTTTGCAGAGCCGACGCCTGCGAGTGCTGTAGCAAGTGCCGCACCTAAGATTGCTAAAAAGATTCCGTTCATAATTATTTATCCTCCTGAATTTTAATATATTTACTATTTAACGAGAACGGCTCAAATTCTTTTCCGCCGCCCTCATAAAACTTGCTGAACAGCTCAACGTACTGCAGTCTCATCGTGTGAACGTAAGAGCCGAGCGCGTTAAGACCGATATTGATAACGTGGCCGATTACGAAAATCAAAATCATAAACACAATGCCGAGCACGTTTGTGCCCATCATTGTCGAGAGCATATTGAACACCTGCGCCATAACGCCTGTGGTAAGTCCCAGTGCCAAAAGTCTTGAATAGCTGAGCAGGTCGCTGACGTAGCCGGTGATGTCGTAGAGCGAGGCAAGTCCGCCGACAGCCTTGCCGACAATTCCCTTTTTGCCCCTGCCTTGAGTCAGCACAAGTCCGACCGCGCAGGCAATCGCGATAACCGCGCCTACGGTTACGAGAGTGGGCGAGAACGCCATACCTGCCGCCAAAACAGCGAAGCCGATTAGCATAAGCATCCACAGTCCGGTGTCAAAAAACGCTCCGGCGTAGTCCTTTTGCCTGATGCAGACTATAAACTTACATCCCATACCCACGAGGATGTGGATAAGACCGAACGCGATGGAGACAATCATCAGCACAAGTGCGTCCTTTTGCGGGTCGAGCGTAGGCCACAGGAAAAAGTCAGCCATTGTCATTTCGTTGCCCGTAAAGGTGTTGTACAGCACCGCCGGCGCGTCGCCGAAGAAGCTGCCGAACACAAAGCCCCAAAGCGTTGTTGAAATACCGCAGTACTGGAACAGCTTTAGGTTGTTGCGCATCTTTTTATCGGGCTTGAAAATTTTAATCATAAGCCCGGTCGCGATAACCATCAAAATTCCGTAGCCCGCGTCCGAGAACATCATTCCGAAGAAGAAGTAGAAGAAAAACGCGAGTATCGGGGTAGGATCTATATCGTTTTTGCCCGGGGGAGAGTACATATTAAGTATGCCCTCGGCAGGCTCTGCGAACCTGTTGTTTTTCAGCTTAACGGGAGCGTCGTCGCCCGCGTCGTCAAACTCTACAACACAGTCACACACTCTTGTGCAGAGTGCTTCGAGCTTTTCGCAGTTGCTTTCCGGGACGTAACCGTCAAGCACAAAGACGTGCTTAGAATGGTCAAGTCCGTTGATTACATTGTATTTGTCGCTTCTGATTCTGAAATAATCCTGAGTAGTCTTGATATCCTCACGCATAGGCGCGAAAGAGGCGATTTCCTTTTCCGCCTGTTCGCTCTCTTGTTTGAGCTTTTCGCTTTTTGCCTTAAGCTGTTCGGTTTTGACCTTCGGTACCTTGCTGGTCGGGCTCATCGGACGTGAATAGCCCAAGCTCCTTAAGCAATCCTCAGCCATAACCTTTTGGCTTATGGGTACGAACAGAACAAAGTTTGTAAGTCCGTGCCCGGTGTGAATAACCTCGGCTTCACATTCAAGAGCCGGGTTTTCCCCTGCAAGCCTTTCTTTAATCTGCTGTTCGGAATATTCCTCGGGAAGCGAGCCTATGAACACCGCGGTTGACTTTGTACCGGTAGTGTTCAGCGGAATGTCAAGATTTTTCCACGAATCGAGCATATCGAGCTTTGAGCGTATCTTGACTTGCTCTGCGGAGTTGTCGGTAATCAGCTTGTCAAGCTCGACGAGCTTGTTGCATGCCGATATGACCTCGCCCGATTTAGAGGCGATAACTCCGATTTCGTCGGGATCGACCTCGCGCCTTCCTCTGAAGGAATCGAGCATACCTGATTTTTCGGGAACGATGTTGTCCAAAATCTTTAGGGCGTGCTCGGTAAGCTGAACATTGCGTTCAAAAACCTGCATCTGAGAGGATTTGTCGATTTTCTTAAATCCCTTTTTGCCGCTTTCGGTCTTGCGAACCTGAACCAGACCGCTGTCCTGCAAATGCTCAAGCAGGCGTTTTCTATCCTCGCGCAGGGCGATAATCCGCACGGTTTTCATTTTTTCTATTGCCAAACAGTATCACCACACTTTTATTTTTGGTATTAAATGGATAATGGATAGTGGATAATGGATAATTTCGGTCGGGAATATAAGCCGGATATATTTGAAAAATCGACTCCCGAATGAATTAATATGGTGCGAAACTAATATTTCCAAACACTCTGCATTATTTTAATTCGGGTGTGGGCGAAGCCCACCCATAATTATCAATTATCAATTCTCAATTATCAATTCAAAAGCAGCGCAGCTGCTTTTTTAATCACGCTTTCGCGGTTTTTACCG
>CAMNHG010000056.1 GCA_946539105.1 uncultured Clostridia bacterium
TTTATTATGCAGCTAAACAAAGTTTCAGTTGATGACATCAACGTAAAAGGCAAAAGGGTTCTCGTTCGCGTTGACTTTAACGTACCGCTCAAGGACGGCGTTATCACCAACGACAACAGAATCCAGGCAGCTTTACCCACAATTAAAAAGCTCATCGCCGACGGCGGTAAGGTTATCCTCTGCTCTCACCTGGGCAAGCCCAAGAACGGTCCCGAGGAAAAGTTCAGCCTTGCTCCCGTAGCGGTTCGTCTTTCCGAGCTTCTCGGTCAGGACGTTGTTTTCGCAAATGACGACGAGGTTGTAGGCGAAAACGCAAAGAAGGCAGTTGCCGAAATGAACGACGGCGACGTTGTACTTCTTCAGAACACCCGCTTCAGAAAAGAAGAGACCAAGAACCTCGAGCCCTTCTCAACTGAGCTCGCTTCTCTCGCGGAAGTATTCGTAATGGACGCTTTCGGTTCAGCTCACCGCGCTCACTGCTCAACCGCCGGCGTTACAGACCACATCAAGGACACAGCCGTTGGTTACCTTATGCAGAAGGAAATCAACTACCTCGGCAACGCTGTTGAAACTCCTGTTCGTCCCTTCGTTGCTATCCTCGGCGGCGCAAAGGTTGCCGACAAGCTCAACGTTATCTCTAACCTCCTCGAAAAGTGCGACACACTTATCATCGGCGGCGGTATGGCTTACACCTTCCTCAAGGCTCAGGGTAAAGAGGTCGGTAAGTCGCTCGTAGACGACACTAAGCTCGACTACTGCAAGGATATGATTAAGAAGGCAGAGGAGCTCGGCAAGCAGCTTCTTCTCCCCATCGACACAACTATCGCGGCTAATTTCCCCGATCCCATTGACGGTCCCATCGACGTAGAGGTTGTTGACGTTGACTCTATTCCTGCCGATATGGAAGGTCTCGACATCGGCGTTAAAACTCAGGAGCTCTTCGCAGACGCTGTTAAGAACGCCAAGACCGTTGTTTGGAACGGACCTATGGGCGTATTTGAGAATCCCACACTCGCTGCAGGTACAATCGCAGTTGCAAAGGCTCTCGCTGAGACCGACGCTACTACAATCATCGGCGGCGGCGACTCCGCTGCGGCTGTTATTCAGCTCGGCTTTGCCGATAAGATGAGCCACATCTCAACAGGCGGCGGTGCTTCTCTTGAATACCTCGAGGGCAAGACTCTCCCGGGTATCGCAGTTATCGCTGACAAGTAAAGCTAAATTGCGGCTGTGCCGCAGCTAAATTCACCTTCGGTGAGCTAAATTTGGCTTCGCCAAGCTAAATTCGCTTACGCGAGCTAATTGGCAAATTAATTATACTATTCGACAGGGACAGCTTGCTTAATAACTGTCCCTGTACAAGTCAATGTAGGGTTCGGTCTTTGAGGTGTTGTCCAAATCTTTGATTTGGGTAACAACACCCATGCAAAGCTGACCGAACTGGAATTATTCCGAAATACGTAATTTACAATCATTTGAAAGGAATTATAATTATGGATAAAGCAAAAAGAAAAGCTATCATCGCCGGCAACTGGAAGATGAACAAAACTCCTTCCGAGGCAACAGCACTTCTTAACGAGATTACTCCCCTTGTAAAGGACGCCGACTGCGAGGTTATCGCATGCGTTCCTTACGTTGACATTGCCGCTGCCGTTGAGGCAACAAAGGGCACAAACGTTAAAATCGGCGCAGAGAACTGCCACTGGGCAGAGAGCGGTGCTTTCACAGGCGAAATTTCAACCGGTATGCTCAAGGAAATCGGTGTTGAGTACGTTGTACTCGGCCACTCCGAGAGACGTCAGTACTTCGGTGAGACCGATGAGACCGTTAACAAGAGAACAAAGGCTGCTCTCGCGGCAGGCTTAAAGCCCATCGTTTGCGTAGGCGAGCTGCTTTGGGAGCGCGAGTGCGACATCACTGAGGAAGTTATTGCTCGCCAGATTAAGCTGGACCTTTGGGACGTTACCGAGGACGAGCTCAAGAACGTTGTTATCGCTTACGAGCCTGTTTGGGCTATCGGCACAGGTAAAACCGCTACATCAGACCAAGCAGAGGAAGTTTGCGCGTTTATCCGCGCTCAGCTCGCTAAGCTGTACAATCAGGCTGCCGCTGACGCTGTTACAATTCAATACGGCGGTTCAATGAACGACGGCAACGCCGACGAGCTTCTCTCAAAGACAAACGTTGACGGCGGACTTATCGGCGGTGCGTCACTCGTAGCCGAGAAATTCGCGGCTATCGTTAAGGCTGCGAGCAAATAATTAAACCATTTAAAGGCGCCCCCAACGCTTTAGCTTTGGGGGAGCTGTCGCGTAGCGACTGAGGGGGCTGCGTGTGAATTAGTACGAGTTTTCTTTTGCAATCCATAACGTGGCTCTATTGGAAACGTCTGCCCCCTCCGCCGCCTTAGGGCGGCACCTCCCCCGTAACAAGTGACGGGGGAGGCTTTAAAATCCTTTAACAAAAAGAAAGGAAATTCCAATGAAAAAACCTATGCTACTTATGATTCTTGACGGCTTCGGTGTGGGCAAAAAGGGCGAGGAAAAGGCTAACGCTATCCTTGCCGCCAACACCCCGAACATCGACAAGCTCTTTGCCGAGAATCCGCTCACCCAGATCGGCGCATCGGGAATGGACGTAGGTCTGCCCGACGGTCAGATGGGCAACAGCGAGGTTGGTCACACCAACATCGGCGCGGGCAGAATCGTTTATCAGGAGCTTACAAGAATCACCAAAACAATAAATGAGGACAAGCTAAAGGACAACGAAGCCATCGTTGCCGCTATGGACAACGCCCTTAACAAGGGCACCGCGCTCCACCTTATGGGCTTACTCTCCCCCGGCGGCGTTCACAGCCATATGACTCACCTCTACGGCATTCTTGAACTCGCCAAAAAGAAAGGTCTTAAGGACGTTTATATTCACGCTTTCCTCGACGGCCGTGACGTTCCGCCCTCGTCGGCGGCAGGCTACATTGAGGAATGTATGGCTAAGCTCGACGAAATCGGCGTGGGCAAAATCGCCACCGTTATGGGACGTTACTACGCGATGGACAGAGATAACCGCTGGGAGCGCGTAGAAAAGGCGTATGCCGCTATTGTTTACCGCGAGGGCGTAGAGGCTGAATGCCCCGTTTGCGCGGTTAAAAAGAGCTATGAGGACGGAGTTACCGACGAGTTTGTTATCCCTGCCGTTATCAAGGGCGGCAAGGCAGTTGAGGCTGACGACAGTGTTATTTTCTACAACTTCCGCCCCGACAGAGCGCGTGAAATCACCAGAACTCTTGTCGACCCCGACTTTAACGGCTTTGAGAGAAGAAACGGTATGTTCCCCCTGTACTATGTATGTATGACCCAGTACGACGCTACAATGCCGAATGTTGAGGTTGCGTTTAAGCCCCAGACTCTGGTTAACACCATGGGCGAATACATCAGCTCGCTGGGTATGAAGCAGCTCAGAATTGCCGAGACCGAGAAGTACGCTCACGTAACCTTCTTCTTTAACGGCGGTGTAGAGAAGCAGTACGACGGCGAGGACAGAATCCTTGTTAAATCTCCGTCGGTAGCTACATACGACCTGCAGCCCGAGATGAGTGCTTATGAGGTAACCGACAAGCTGGTTCCGGCGATTGAGAGCGGCAAGTACGATATGATAGTGCTCAACTTCGCTAACTGCGATATGGTAGGCCACACAGGCGTATTCGAGGCGGCTGTAAAGGCGGTTGAGGCGGTTGATACCTGCGTAGGCAAGGTTATTGACGCTGTGCTCGCGCAAGGAGGTGCTGCAATCATCACCGCAGACCACGGCAACGCCGACAAGATGATTGACGAGGACGGCGAGCCCTTCACGGCTCACACTACCAACCCCGTTCCCTTCTGCGTAATCGGTTACGACTGCAAGCTGCGCGAGGGCGGTGTTTTGGCTGATATTGCACCGACAATGCTCAGAATTATGAACCTCAAACAACCCGAGGAAATGAGCGGAAAGTCGATTATTATTTAACATAATACAAGTTAAAGGGCGGACAAATGTGTCCGCCCTGTTTTGCTGTCAGGAATATTCAGGTGACCTGCGGTGAGTTTGCTTTTAAAAAGTCACCATAAAAGTCACCACGCAGAAATAGCTTGTCTATGCGGTTTTTGAGTTTATCTGCGCCGCTGTGGTGATAAAAGCGGCGTTTTTTAAACTTCTAAGCGAAATTTTAAAAACTTTTAGTTTAATATATGGAATTTAAAAACAATCACTTTTTACACCAAAGTCACCGCAAATGGCAATTATTGGCATATCAGCGAAAATAATTAATGATGATTAATTGTAGGGGCAGCCCTTGCGGCTGTCATCATAGCAGACGTTTGTTCTCGTCTTAAGCAAATAACTTTTATTAAACGACCTCGGGCGGACACACTGGTCCGCCCCTGCAATTAAACTCTTAACTCTAAGCTCTCAACTCTCAGTCCCAATCAGGCCTTCGAGAGTGCTGTACAGGCTTTCGGGTTCTACGGGCTTTGTCAGGTGAGCGTTAAGCCCTGCCTGCAGGCTTCTTTGGACGTCCTCGTCAAAGGCGTTTGCCGTGAGGGCGATAATCGGAATTGTCTTGCTGTCGGCACGGTCAAAGGAGCGGATTACTCCCGTTGCTTCAAGTCCGTCCATAACCGGCATACGCATATCCATAAGAATCGCGCTGTAGTATCCCTCGGGATTTGACTCAAACAAATTGACCGCCTGCTGACCGTCGGTTGCTACATCCGCCGTCATTCCGCGTGACTGCAGAAGCATTGTCATAATCTCGGCGTTAATATCGACATCCTCGGCAACCAAAATTCTTTTGCCCTCAAGGTTTACCTCGGATTTTGTCTGAGTGTTATTCCTTACGGAATACGCGGACTCGTATTCATTCATAACCGTTGCGGCAAACAGCGGCTTTGCGACAAAGCTGTCAACTCCCGCGCTCTTTGCCTCTTCGGTAATATCGTCCCAGTTATAAGACGTCAGAATTACGATTACCGAACTGCTGCCGGCTACCTCGCGGACTTTGCGCGTGGTTTCGATGCCGTCCATTCCCGGCATACGCCAATCGACCAAAATAATATTGTACGGCTCACGTCTGGCGTTCCGCAGTTCCACCATTTTTACAGCTTCCTCACCCGAAACCGCAACCTCACAGTTAAAGCCTGCCTGACCGAGAACCAACCTTGCGTGCTCGAGGTCTACCTTATCGTCGTCAACAACCAGCACAGTGAGGTCGCCCGGATTGAAGGTCATGGCTCCGGTCATTGTACTGCGTTCCGAATCTGTCAGGGTGACGGTAACGGTGAACTGTGTGCCCTTGCCCTTTTCGCTCTCGACCTTGATATCGCCGCTCATAAACTCTACAAGGCTCTTGGTGATTGCCATTCCGAGTCCGGTTGTGCCGTACTTGCTCGGAGAAGAGGGATCCTCCTGGCTGAAGCTGTCAAAGATTTTCGGCAAAAACTCCTCGCTCATACCTATTCCGGTATCCTTAATTATAAAGCGCAACGTTGACTTGCTGTCAAAACCGGCAATTTTTTCTATTAAAAAGCTGACAGTGCCGCCCTCGGGTGTAAACTTGACGGCGTTGCCGAGGATATTTATGAGAACCTGGCGCAGCTTCATATCGTCGCCGATGTAGAACTCATCAACTTCTCCTATAACTCTGCACTCGTATTTAAGCCCCTTGCTGCTGCACTGGGTACTGATAATCGCGTTGATCTGCTCAACCGCCTTTACAAACGAGAACTCCTCGCTCTTAATCGTCATTCTGCCCGACTCAATTCGCGACATATCGAGAATGTCGTTGATGATATTGAGCAGGTGCTGAGCAGATGAGCCGATTTTTTCAAGATAATCGCGCGTTTCGGGAGAAATATCCTCATCGTTCAGCGCGATGGTGTCAAGTCCGATAATCGCGTTCATCGGCGTGCGGATTTCGTGGCTCATATTCGACAGGAACACAGTCTTTGCCCGGCTTGCCTCCTGAGCGGTTTCGAGTGCCCCGCTGAGCACAACGCTCTGACGCGCAAACTTCTCCTTGGTCTCCTCCAAATCCATAGCGTAGTCGTGGATATCTCTGCCCATTTTTTCGACCGCCTTAGCGAGCGACTCAACCTCGTTACCGGTGTGAATAGGCGGAACCTCCAACTTGATTTCGTCGGGGTTAACGCGCAGATGGCTCATATTGGCGTACTCGGTTACAGACTTTTCAAGCGACTGAATCGGCTTTGTGATGGTGCGCCTTGTCCAAATAATAAACAACAGCGTAAACACCGCGCCTACCAGAATTGTAACGGTAAGCACGTTAACGGTCTGCATATTGACCTTTGATTTAATCGAGTTGATATTGATGTCTATACAAAGCGCAGCGACCTTTTCTCCCTTTGAATTTTTCAGCGGAAGAAGCCCTGTGTACTCTTCTCCCCACTCGGCAGTCTCCTCAATAAAGCTGAGCTTGCCGCTGTTGTAGGCGTCCAGGTACATTTTGGCGGTTTCCGGTGAGTATGATTCGCCTGTGAGCGTATTAAGGTGAACAAGGCTGTCACTCTCATGTTCATATTCATACTTGCTGACGCCTGCTATAACATTCTTAATATTATCAGTCTTGTTTGTATTGAGCGGAACTATTACATATATATAGTCAATGTCAATATTGTCCTTGATAGTGTCCAAAAAGGTCTGTAGCTGTTTGAATTTTTCGGACTCCTTGCCGGTGTTTATGCACTGCTCCAAATCGTCCGCGTCAATATTTTTCGCGGTGTAATTAAGCAGGCTTGTTATGTGCTCTTCGTAGTGATTATACATCATTTTTCCGAAGCCCGTATAGCTTAAAACTCCGAGCAAAATACAAAGTACAGTTAAAAAGAGAACGCATCCGATAATAATGCCCCTGTAAAGAGGTCTTTTGATCGTACTTTTTGTTCTTTTCAAAACCTACACCGTCTTTCAAGATGATTAAATAACCTATATTTGGTAATAATGCAGTATAAGTATATCACGTACTGTGGATAATATCTATTCAAATTGTATAGTAAATGTTTGAAAAGATGTTATTTTATGGAAGTTTCCGAAATGACAATGCTTTTTTATGCTCAATTTTGAGCAAGTTACAATTTATACTGTAAGTATTTGCAGTTAAAGTGAAAATAATGTATAATATAAGTTAAGATTTTTACGTGAAGGAAAATTATGCTAAAGCTCAGAAGATTTTTAACAGACTACAAAAAAGAATGTATTATCGGGCCGTTGTGCAAGCTGTTCGAGGCGATACTCGAGCTGTTTGTGCCCCTCGTAATGGCGAACATTATCGACGTGGGAATTAATGAGCTGCACGACAAAAGCTATGTGATAAGGATGGGCTTTGTACTTGTCGGACTGGCCGCAACAGGGCTGACAAGCGCGCTGTTCTGCCAGTACTTTGCAAGCAAGGCTTCTCAGGGCGCAGGCACAAAAATCCGCCGCGCGCTGTTTGAGCACATTAACTCTCTTTCCCACTCCGAAATTGACAGGCTGACCACGCCCTCGCTTATCACGAGAATCACAAACGACACAAACCGCGTTCAGCAGAATATCGCTATGATTATCCGCCTGCTCACGCGAGCTCCGTTTATTATAATCGGCTCGCTTGTTCTGGCGATGACGATAAACCTGAGGCTGTCGCTTATCTTCTTCGGCGCGGCGGTGCTGATTGGACTAACTCTGTACCTTGTGATGACAAAGACTATCCCGATGTTCGGCGCGATTCAGAAAAAGCTCGACGGAATAGGTCTGCTCACACGCGAGAATTTATCGGGCAACAGGGTTATCAGGGCGTTTTCGCGCCAAAAAAGCGAGTGCGAGCGCGTAGACATTGCCACCGAGGATTTGGCAAAGGCTTCAATCAGGGTTAGCAGGATTTCCGCGTTGCTCAACCCCATCACCTATGCAGTCACTAATATTGCGATTATTCTGATTATCTGGTTCGGCGCGGTAAACGTTAATGTCGGCGAAATGAGCACCGGTGATATTGTCGCGCTTGTAAGCTATATGACGCAGATTTTGCTCGCGATGATTGTTGTGGCGAATCTTGTTTTGCTGATGACTCAGGGTAGTGCTTCGGCGGCAAGGATAAATGAAGTGCTCGAAACCGAGCCTTCGGTAAAGGAAAAGACCAAGGATTATATTTCTATAAAAGAAAATAGTCCTAAAATAGAATTTAAAAATGTCAGCTTCAGCTACCCCGGCGGCGACGACGAGCTGACGGACATCAGCTTTAAGATTAAACGCGGTCAGA
>CAMNHG010000057.1 GCA_946539105.1 uncultured Clostridia bacterium
GGCATAGGAGTACGAACGCCTGCAACAACGTCCTCGCCCTGTGCGTTTGTAAGGAACTCGCCCATGAGCTTCTTCTCGCCTGTAGCGGGATCACGTGTAAATGCAACGCCTGTACCGCAGTCGTCGCCCATGTTACCGAACGCCATTGACTGAACGTTAACGGCTGTACCCCATGAATAGGGGATATCGTTATCGCGGCGATAAACGTTCGCGCGCGGGTTGTCCCAAGAACGGAATACCGCCATAACGGCACCCATCAGCTGCTCCTTGGGATCGTCGGGGAAGTCCTCACCAATTTTAGCCTTGTACTCTGCCTTAAACTGAGCAGCGAGCTCCTTAAGGTCGTCAGCGTCAAGGTCAACGTCCTGTGTAACGCCCTTCTTAGCCTTCATCTGGTCGATGAGCTCTTCAAAATACTTTTTGCCGACTTCCATAACTACGTCTGAATACATCTGGATGAATCTTCTGTAGCAGTCCCAAGCCCAACGGGGGTTGCCGGACATCTCTGCAATAGTGTTAACAACAGTCTCGTTAAGACCGAGGTTAAGGATAGTATCCATCATACCGGGCATAGAAGCTCTCGCGCCTGAACGAACCGATACGAGAAGGGGATTTTCCTTATCGCCGAACTTTTTGCCGGTGATTTCTTCCATCTTTACGATGTACTCGTTAATCTGACCCTGAATCTCGTCATTGATCTTTCTGCCGTCCTCATAATACTGAGTACAAGCTTCTGTTGTAATGGTGAAGCCCTGGGGTACGGGGAGACCCATGCTTGTCATTTCCGCAAGGTTAGCGCCCTTACCGCCGAGGAGTTCACGCATGTTTGCGTTACCCTCTGAAAAAAGGTAAACCCATTTTTTTGCCATTTTGACAGTCCTCCTATTTTTTATTTACGGCTGCGGCAAAACGGATATATCTGCCCTGATTTGCCTGCATGTATAAGCCTAAACCATATTATAACAAATTTTGCCGAAAATAGCTACATATTTTTGAAATTTTTTCTTCTAAAAAACACCTCTAAATTTTATTAATATTGTATAAAACGTGAAAATTGCCGTCTTTACCGCCTTTTTTCTTATTTGGACTTAAAACCTGAGTTTTTTATGTAATAATAGTACCGTGTAATACAGCGTGCCGCCGGAATTGCCGGATTGTCACGCGGAAAATATATAGGTAGGTGGCTTATGAGCAACTGCGCTGTTATCCTTGCCGGCGGCGAGGGTAAAAGAATGAAGTCAAACAAGCCCAAAACCCTGTCGCCCGTGCTCGGCAAGCCCATGCTTTTGTGGGTTATTTCGGCTGTCAGAGGCGCAGGTATCGACGACCTCTGCGTTGTAAAGGGCTTTAAGAAAGAGGACGTTGAAGAGTTCCTTTCTACTCTCGATTTTAACGTGGAGAGCGTTTTTCAGGCGGAACGCCTCGGCACAGGTCACGCCGTAATGATGGCTAAGGAATTTTTGAAGGCTCACGACGGCAACGTCGTTATCCTAAACGGCGACGCTCCGTTTATGACTGCCGAGACAATCAAAAATTCGCTCGAACAGCATACAAAATCCGGCTGCGCGGCTACGGTAATCTCCGCGAGGGTTGACGACCCACACGGCTACGGCAGAATTGTCCGCGATACCGACGGAAGCCTTAAGGCGATTGTAGAGCACAAGGACGCGGACGAGGAAACTCTCAAGATTGACGAGGTTAACTCCGGCGGCTATTGGTTTGACTGCCAAAAGCTGCTCAGCGTGCTCGACAGAATCAAGTCCGACAACGCCGCGGGCGAGTATTATCTGCCCGACGCGATTGAGCTTTTGCTCAAGGACGGACAGAAGGTCGGCGCATATACCGCCGAATGCAGCGACGCCGTGCTCGGCGCGAACGACCCGGCTCAGCTTGAGGAGCTTAACCAAATCGCCGTTAAAAAGGGCTATGAGTGCAAATAATTTAATAAAAATATAAAACTACTTAAAAAGGGAACAAAGGAGTTTTACAATGAATTTTCACGGTAAGGACATCAAAATTTTCGCGGGTAATTCAAACGTAGACGTTGCCCAGGGCATCGCCGGTTGTCTCGGACTTCCGCTCGGCAAAAGCGACTGCACACATTTCTCCGACGGAGAAATCGCCGTTTCGCTCCACGAGTCGGTAAGAGGAAGCGACTGCTTTATTGTGCAGTCAACCTGCACCCCCGTTAACGACAACCTCATGGAAATGCTGATTATGATTGACGCCATGAAGCGCGCTTCGGCGGCGAGAATCACAGCGGTTATGCCCTACTTCGGCTATGCCAGACAGGACAGAAAAGCCAAGGCGAGAGATCCGATTTCGGCTAAGCTCTGCGCCGACATCATCACCACCGCGGGCGCGGACCGCGTGCTGACAATGGACCTTCACGCAAACCAGATTCAGGGCTTCTTCAATATCCCTGTTGACCACCTTCACGGCGCGGGAATCCTCGCCAACCATATGAAGGAGAAAATCGGCGGAAATTCCGACGACTATATCGTAGTTTCCCCCGACCTCGGCTCGGTTACGCGTTCAAGAAACTTCGCTTCAAAAATCGGCACAAGCCTTGCTATCATCGACAAGCGCAGACCCAAGGCTAACGTCTGCGAGGTTATGAACATCATCGGCGACGCGAGGGGCAAAAAGGTTATCCTCGTTGACGATATGATCGACACAGCCGGCACGCTCTGCAACGCTGCCAACGCGATTGTGGAAAAGGGCGGTGCTACCGAGGTTTACGCGTGCGCTACTCACGCAGTACTCTCAGGTCCTGCTATCGAGAGGATTCAGAACAGCGCGATCAAAGAGGTTATCCTGCTCGACACTATTCCGCTTCCCGAGGAAAAGATGATTGACAAGTTCACCGTGCTCCCCACGGCTCCTATCTTTGCCGAGGCTATCGCGAGAATTTACAACGACAAGCCCTTTACAGCGGCTTTCAGCTAATCAAAAAACAATAAAATCTCTACATACAGGCGGACTTTATATAAGTCCGCCCTTGTGTGTTTTGCAAGGCAGGCAAAAATTATGTTTGGATTCATAAAAACAGGCGGTTCGGTAGAGTACCTTGTGGTGGGTCTCGGAAACCCGGACAGAAAGTACGAGAATACGCGCCACAACTGCGGCTGGCTCGCGCTTGATTATATCGCGGAGAAGAATTACTGCCGCGTCAACCGCATAAAATTTAAAAGCTACACGGGCGAATGCGTAATCGGCGGAAAAAAGGTTATGCTTATGAAGCCGACCACCTATATGAACAACAGCGGTCAGGCGGTTGTTGAGGCGATGAATTTTTACAAAATTCCGCCCGAAAACGTGATTGTGATTTTCGACGATATCTCGCTTGACGTAGGCAAAATGCGGATTCGAGCAAAGGGCAGCGACGGCGGTCAAAAGGGAATGCGCAGCATTATCTACCTCAGCGGCAGCGATACTTTTCCGAGAATTAAAATCGGAATCGGCGCGAAGCCAAACCCAAACTGGGACTTGGCTGACTGGGTGCTGTCGAAGTTCTCGTCCGACGAGCGTAAACAGCTTGACAAGATGTTTGAAAACGCGAACGACGCTGTGGAGCTGATAATCGGCGGCAAAATCGACCGCGCGATGAATATGTACAACTGATAATGAAAAAAGTAAATTTTGAAAAACGCTACAACTTAATAGACGCGCTCAGGGGTTTCTCGCTCGTAAATATGGTGGCGTTCCACCTTTGCTACGACATCTTTATGGTTTACGGCATGAACACCAAATGGGCGTTAAGTCCGCCCGCGGTTGTGTGGGAGAGGTTCATCTGCATCTCCTTCATTCTGATTTCGGGCGTTTGTCTGCATTTTTCAAACCACCCGTACAGGCGCGGAATTATCATTAACCTCTGCGGTTTTCTGATAACCGCCGTCACGTTTTTCGCAATGCCCGAACAGGCGATTTGGTTCGGCGTGCTCAATTTAATCGGCACCGCAATGATGATTACCGCCGCGCTCAGGGGCTTTCTCGATAAAATAAATCCGTACCTCGGCTCGGGGCTTTCGCTGCTCTGCTTCGCGCTTTTCTACGGCGTTCCCGAGCGGTATATCGGCTTTTTCAACATCAAGCTGTTCGACTTGCCGGACTTTTTCTATCAGTTCAAATACGTAGCCTTCATCGGCTTTCCCGACAGCGGCTTCCGCTCGTCAGACTACTTCCCGGTAATCACGTGGATTTTCGTCTACATCCTCGGATATTTCCTTTGGAGAATTATAAAGCGGTACGGCAAGGATGATTTTTTCAGGCGAAGGGTGTATTTCCTCGACTTTCTCGGCAGAAATTCGCTGCTGATATATATGCTCCACCAGCCCGTGCTGATAGGAATTTGCTTCCTCATTTTCGGACATTTTTAATCATATTTATAATCAGGTAACTTATGACTTACAAAATGGATTTTCTTACTTCCGTGCTAAAGGGCAGCGCGCCGTTTAACACGCTGAAGAAGAGCATAAAAAACGGCAGGTCGCTCTGCGCGGCAGGGCTTTCCGCCGTTAACAAGGCTAACATAATATTCGCGCTGTGCCGCCAAAAGCAAACTCCGGCACTGTGCGTAGCTTCCGATGAAAAGGAAGCCCAAACCCTGTGCAACGACCTCTGTTGTATGGGGCTTAACGCGCTTGTCTACCCTGTGCGCGACTACAACTTTATCGACCTTCAAAGCCGCTCGCGCGAGTATGAGCACCGGCGTTTAAAGGCACTTTTACGGCTCAGCGAGGGCGAGTGCGACGTTGTAATCGCCTGCCTTGACGCGGCGTCCCAGCTCACCGTGCCCAAACGCGTTTTGCTCGACACCTCGGTGGTGTTCGAACAGGGCAGGGAGATTCCGGTCGAAAAGGCTGTCAGGGCATTGACCCTGCTCGGCTACGAGCGGTTTGACGCGGTTGACGGCGAAGGCCAGTTCTCGCTCAGGGGCGGAATTTTGGACTTCTTTATGCCCGACTCAAAGTACCCCGTCCGCGCCGAATTTTGGGGCGACGAAATCACCGATTTAAGCTACTTTGACATCGAGAGCCAACGCCGCTTTGAAAAGGCAGGCACAATCCGCCTTACCCCGTCGGCGGAAATTATCATCGAGGACAAAAACGCGCTTGCGGACAAGATTGTACATCAGGCGTCCCTTTTGCGCGGTAAAAATATAGTGAAGGCGCGCGAAAAGCTGTACTCCGAGGCGGAGCTTATCCGTTCGGGCGCGGCTATTCCGAACGCCGACAAATTCATCGGTCAAATCTACGACAAGCCCGAGTGCCTGTTCGATTACTTCGAGCGCGACTCGCTGATATTCATTTCGGAGTACTCAAACGTCCGCGACCGCGGAAAGATGATGGATTTTCAGAGCACCGAAATGCTGAAGCAGGGCTTTGCCGACGGCGTGCTCTGTCGCGGCTTTGACCGGTTCACGCTCACATTAAACGAGTGTACGGAGCTGTTCGAGGCTCACGGCGTAATTTTGCTCGAGAACTTCGTCCACGGCAGCATAGACTTGAAGCTCGGCGAGGTCGTCAGCTTCAACTCAAAACAGCTCAGCGCGTGGAACGGCTCGTATAAACAGCTCCGCGAGGACATTGACGGCTTCTGTAATTCCGGCTATTCGGGCGTTGTTTTGGCAGGCACCGAAAAGGCGGCAAAAAAGCTGTGCGAAACCTTAATTTCCGACGGCTGCAACGCGGAATTTGCGGAGAATCTAAGTGCGGTAACGGACAAAAAAATATACCTTATGAGCGGAGCGTTAAGCGCGGGCTTTGAGCTGCCGAACGAAAAATTCTTCCTCATAAGCTACGGTCAAACCGCCTACCGCCCCGAAAAGCCGCGCAGAAAACGCAAAAAAGAGGGCAACGAAATTTACAGCCTTTCCGAGCTTTCGCCGGGCGATTACGTCGTTCACAACGTCCACGGAATCGGCATTTTCAGCGGAATCCGCAAAATCGACACCCACGGCATCACCAAGGACTACATCAAAATCGACTACGCCAAGGGCGACGTGCTCTACGTTCCCGTAACCCAGCTCGATATGGTGGCAAAGTACATCGGTCCGCGCGAAAATTCAAGGGTGAAGCTAAACCGTCTCGGCTCGCCCGAATGGCAAAAGGCAAAGGCGAGGGTAAAGTCCTCGGTCAAGGACATCGCCAAGGAGCTAATCGCCCTTTACTCCGCGCGAATGAAGGCGAAGGGCTACGCGTTTTCAGCCGACAACGAGTGGCAGCGCGACTTTGAGGCAGGCTTTGAGTACGAGGAAACCCCCGACCAGATTATCTGCATTGACGAGATCAAGCGCGATATGGAGCGCAGCGCGCCTATGGACAGACTCCTCTGCGGCGACGTGGGCTTCGGCAAGACCGAGGTCGCTCTGCGCGCGGCGTTTAAGTGCGTTTCCGACTCCAAGCAGTGCGCCCTGCTCTGCCCGACGACAATTCTCGCGTGGCAGCATTACCAGACAGTCACCAAACGCTTTGAGGGCTACCCGATCAGGGTTGAGCTGCTCTCGCGCTTCCGCACGCCAAAACAGCAAAAGGAGATTTTGCAGCGGCTAAAGCGCGGCGAGGTCGATATGGTGATCGGCACTCACCGCCTTGTGCAGAAGGACGTGGTTTTCCGCGACTTGGGGCTCGCGATTATCGACGAGGAGCAGCGGTTCGGCGTGGCGCAAAAGGAGCGTTTTAAGGAGCTTGTAAAGAACGTGGACGTGCTGACCCTCTCGGCAACCCCGATACCCAGGACGCTGAATATGGCTATGAGCGGACTGCGCGATATGAGCGTAATTGAGGAAGCTCCGCTTAACCGGCAGCCGGTTCAGACCTATGTGCTGGAGCACGACGACGCGGTTATTAACGAAGCGATAAGGCGTGAGCTGAGAAGGGGAGGACAGGTGTTCTACCTTCACAACAACGTCGAGACAATCGAAAGCTGCGCCAACAGAATCCGCGAGGCTATTCCCGAGGCGAAAATCGCCATCGGCCACGGTAAAATGAGCGAGCAGCAGCTGTCCGAGGTCTGGCGGCAAATGCTCGAGCAGGAGATTGACATTCTCGTCTGCACAACAATTATCGAAACCGGCGTGGATTTGCCCAACGCGAACACGCTTATAATAGAAAACGCCGACTGTATGGGACTTTCACAGCTCCATCAGCTGCGCGGCAGGGTCGGCAGAAGCGCGCGCAGAGCCTACGCCTACTTTACGTTCAGGCGCAGCAAGGTGCTCACCGACATCCAGCAAAAGCGGCTTGCCGCAATCAGGGAGTTCACCGAGTTCGGCAGCGGCTTCAAAATCGCTATGCGCGACCTCGAGCTGCGCGGCGCAGGCAACATCATGGGCGCGCAGCAGCACGGACATATGGAGAGCGTCGGCTACGATATGTATTTAAAGCTGCTCGGCGAAGCAGTAGGCGAGGAGCGCGGCGACGAGCAAAAGACCAAGGATTTGGACTGCCTTATCGACATCTCGGTTGACGCGCACATCCCCGAGTATTACGTCGAGAGCCTCACGCTCAGGCTCGACGTTTACCGCCGTATCGCCGACATCCGCAATTCCGATGACGCCGAGGACGTCCGCGCGGAGCTTATTGACCGCTTCGGAGAGCTTCCCGAATCCGTCGAGGGTTTAATCGACATCGCGCTAATCCGCAACAAGGCGTACTCGATGGGCGTTTACGAAATCCGCCAGAACGACTCGGCAATCCTGCTCTACGTCAAGGAAATCAAGTCGCCTGCCGTAGCGGATTTGCTTATCGCGCTGAACGGAAAAGCTATGCTGAGCGCGGGAACAAAGCCGTATTTGTCCGTAAAATGTGGCAAAGACTCGGATTCGGTCGGAATTTTGAAGAAGATTTTTAAAATATGATTGGTGATTTTTGATAAATTTTTAATAAAATGTAGACATCGACGAAAAAATTGTGTATAATCATATTGTATGCACCCATATGACAATGGGAATTTAGGCTTAAAGGATGGTATAAAAATATGAGATCCGCAATCAAAAC
>CAMNHG010000058.1 GCA_946539105.1 uncultured Clostridia bacterium
AAGGACGCGATTAAACAGTCGTTTATGAAGCTCCTCAATCAAAAACCGCTCAGCAAAATTACAGTTAAGGAAATTGTCGAGGACTGCGGAATCAACCGCAACTCGTTTTACTATCATTTTGACGACATTCCCGCTCTTGTTGAGGAAATTCTAAATGAGCAGGTGGACGAGATTGTCTCGCTCGGGGCTGACGCGTCGATTTACGACCAAATCATTATCGGAATCGACTTCGCGCTTAAAAACAAAAAGGCGGCTATGCATATCTACAACTCCGTCAACAAGGAGATGTTCGAGCTGTATATCAACCGCGTTTCTCAGCGCACAATCGACGGATATATGGAGCTCGCTGCCAAGCAGTACAACATTTGCGACCGCGACCGCGAGGTTATTACGATGTACTACAAATCGCTGATTATCGGCTTTATGTTAAACTGGCTCAACAGCGGAATGAACAATAATCTGACCGACGATTTAAAGCGGATTTGCGAGCTGTTCGAGGGCAACACCGAGCTTGTGCTCGGCAGGTGCGATAAAAAAGAAGATTAAATGAGCCGGCTGCGTTCCGGCTCTTTACTTGACAAGTGAGTTAGCTTATGCTAACCTATATGCATAACCGCAATTCCCATTTAGGCAAATCCTTAAATTTGCCTAAAAAACGGTCACACCTGCCTTTCTGTCCGTTTAATTAATTTCGATAAAGGAATAAAATATACTATTGGAAATTAATAATACGGAAGGAGTGCGCTTAAAGTGAAATTCGGAAAAGCGGTTGTAAAATCGCGAATCGCTATTCTAATTATTTCAGCTGTACTGCTTGTTCCCTCGCTTTTGGGAATGATAAACACAAGGGTAAATTACGATATGCTCAACTACCTGCCCGACAGCCTCGACACGGTAAAGGGACAGGAGTATATGCTCGAGGACTTCGGCAAGGGAGCTTTTTCGTTTTTGATTTTTGAAAACGTAAACGAAAAGGATATCGTAAAAACCGAGGAAAAAATCAAGAAAATCGACCACGTAGCCACGGTTTTGTGGTTTGATGACGTGGCTGACAGCAAAATCCCCATGCAGGCATTGCCCGACGAGGTCTACGACGCGTTCAACAAGGGCGACAGCACGCTTATGGCGGTGTTCTTTGACAGCTCAAGCTCATCTGACGAGACTATGAACGCTATTACCGAAATCCGCAAGGTTGCCGGTGAACAGTGCCTTGTGTCGGGAATTTCGGCAATGGTAACCGACCTTAGGGAGCTTTGCGAAAGAGAAGAGGCACTCTACGTCGCAATCGCCGTTGTTTTGGCGGTAATCGCGATGATGGTTTTCCTCGACAACTGGATAATTCCGTTCGTGTTTCTCGCGAGCATCGGCGTGGCAATTTTGTTCAACCTCGGCTCAAACATCTTTTTGGGCGAGATATCGTACATAACAAAGGCACTTTCGGCGGTACTTCAGCTCGCGGTGACAATGGACTACTCAATCTTCCTGTGGCACAGCTACGGCGAGCAAAAGCAAAAGTGCAGTGATAACAAAGAGGCTATGGCAGTCGCGATTAAAGAGACGGTAACCTCGGTGCTCGGAAGCTCAATCACAACGGTTGCAGGCTTTATCGCGCTATGCTTTATGACCTTCACCCTCGGCAGGGACTTGGGAATCGTCATGGCAAAGGGCGTTTTGCTCGGAGTTCTGAGCTGTGTAACAGTTCTCCCGGCAATGATTTTGGTGCTCGACAAACCGCTTAACAAAACAATGCACCGCTCACTTATCCCCTCAACAAAAAAGCTTGCAAAGGGAATTGTAAAGATTTTCCCCGTGTTCCTAATAATATTCGCGCTTATCGCGGTTCCGGCGTACTACGGCTACTCGCAGACAAACAACGAGGTTTACTATGATTTGTCGCGCAGTCTGCCCGAGGATATGTCGAACGTAATCGCAAACACCAAGCTAAAGGAAGAGTTCGGAATGGGCAATACCCATATGGTGCTTGTAAACTCAAAGCTCGATCCAAAGGACATCCGAAAGATGAACGACGAGTTCAAAAAGGTAGACGGAATCAAGATGTCTCTCGGGCTCGAGAGCGTTGTAGGCCCGATGATACCCGAGGAAATGCTGCCCGAATCCGTCAGCACGGTTTTCAAAAGCGACCGCTGGGAGATGATAATTCTCAGTTCAGAGTACAAAACCGCGACCGATGAAATGGGCAAGCAGATTACTCAGCTAAACGAGATTATCAAAAAGTACGACCCCGACGGCCTGCTTGTGGGCGAGGCGGCGTGCACAAACGATTTGATTAATATAACGTCCGTCGATTTCGCGACGGTAAACGCAATCTCAATCATCGCGATATTTATTATCATAATGATTGTCGAAAAGAGCATTTCGCTCCCTGTGATTTTGGTGGCGGTAATCGAGCTTGCAATCTTCATCAACCTCGGACTTCCGCACTACCTCGGCGAGAGTTTGCCGTTTATCGCGCCTATCTGCATAAGTACAATCCAGCTCGGCGCGACCGTAGACTACGCTATACTTATGACGACGCGCTACAAAAAGGAACGCTCGCTCGGAAACGACAAACGCACGGCGGTCTGCACCGCGCTCGAAACGTCAATTCCGTCAATCATCGTCAGCGCGATGGGACTATTCGCCGCGACGGTCGGCGTAGCGATCTATTCCGACGTCGATATGATTGCCTCGCTCTGCGCGTTAATGGCGAGAGGAGCACTAATCAGTATGCTCTGCGTAATTTTGATTTTGCCGGCGATGTTTATGCTCTTAGACAAGGTAATCGGCGTTACGACAATCGGCTTTCGGCCTAAAAAAGACAAAAAAGCATAACGGGAGGTTCAGTTATGAAAAATACAAATAAGATTATTTCAAGAACGCTCGCCGCGGTAATGAGCCTTACGGTTCTGTGCAGCGGTATCGCCGTGGCATCGTATTCGGCAGGTGCCGAGAGCACAGGCGTTACGGCAGCCGCTGAAAAGACAGAGCAGAAGGCTGACAATAAAACCGCGGAAAAGACGGTTAACGGGCTCAGCAAAACCGAAACCGTCTACGTAATCGCCGGCGCGACCGGCGTGCCCAAGAAGGTAATTGTCAGCAACTGGATTAAAAATCCCCAAAAGGCTCAGAAAATCACCGACAAGACAAATCTTAAAAATATAGAGAATGTCAAGGGCGACGAAACCTACACCATCAACGAGAAAAAGGCGTACGAGTGGAACGCTCAGGGCAAGGACATTTACTATCAGGGCGAGGGCACAACCGAGCTGCCCGTCGGCGTAAGCGTAAGCTATAAGCTCGACGGCAAGGCGGTAGCTCCCGATCAGCTCGCTGGCAAAAGCGGCAAGGTGACCTTGCGCTTTGACTACACAAACCGCAAGTTCGAGACCGTTAAAATCAACGGCAAGGACGAAAAAATCTACGTTCCCTTTGTAATGCTCACCGGAATGATGCTCGACAACGAGAAGTTCACAAACGTTGAGGTGACAAACGGAAAGGTTATAAACGACGGCACACGCACCTACGTTGCAGGCTTTGCGATGCCCGGAATGCAGGACAGCCTCGGAATTGACAAAAAGGACTTTGAGCTGCCCTCATTTGTCGAGGTAACAGCCGACACAACCGATTTTGAGCTTATGACAACCCTCACCGTCGCCACAAACGACATCTTCGGCGACATAGATTCCAAGAAGGCTGAGGACAAGGTAAACGAGCTTGAAAAGTCGATTAATCAGCTCACCGACGCGGCGGCAAAGCTCAGCGACGGAACATCACAGCTGTACAAGGGCGTCGGCACTCTGCTCAACAAATCAGGCGAGCTTGTGTCGGGTGTTAACCGCCTTTACGACGGCGCGCAGCAGCTCGCAGGCGGCACGTCTGAGCTTAAGGACGGTGCGGCAAAGCTCAGCAGCGGAGCATCTCAGCTCGACAGCGGACTCGGCAAGGTTGACGGCGGCGCGGCAGACCTCAAAAACGGCGCGTCGGCACTGTCCGACGGCGCGAATACACTCGATAGCGGCGTTGCGCAGCTTCAGGGCTACATCGCACAGCTCACAGGCGGTCTCGGCACAATTTCAAAGAACAGCGCGCAGCTCAACGCAGGCGCGAAGCAGGTGTTTGATACTCTCCTTAACGCCGCGAATACCCAGATTGCGGCGGCAGGAATTTCCGCACCGACCCTCACAATCGACAACTTCGACGCGGTGCTTCAAAACCTGATTGATTCCCTCAACACCGAAAACGCTGAAAAGCTCGCTTACGACACCGCGTACAAGACCGTTTCGGCTACCGTAAACAGCCAGCGCGAGGTAATCGCACAGGCGGTCGAGGCGGCTGTCAGAAAGCAGGTAACAGAGGGCGTGCTCGCAGGCGCGGGACTATCAATGTCAGCCGACGAGTACGACGCGGCAGTTGCCGCAGGCTCAATTCCCGACGAGACCGCGGCGCAGATCAGCGCGGCAATCGGCGCGCAGATGAGCGGTATGCAGGGCACAATCGACGCTAATACAGATGCGAAAATCGCGGAGCTTATCGAGCAGAATATGAACAGCGACGAGGTTCAGGCGCAGATTGCCGAGGGCGTTAAAAAGGCTCAGGCAGGCAGAGAGTCGCTTGTCGCCTTAAAGCAGCAGCTCGACAGCTACAATCAGTTCTATCAGGGAATTATAAGCTACACCGCAGGCGTTGATCAGGCAAACTCCGGCGCGCAGCAGATTTTGAACGGAACAGGCGACCTTAAGAGCGGCACAAGCGAGCTTGCGAACGGCGCGTACGCCCTTAAAAACGGCACCGGAGAGCTTAAAAGCGGAACCTCTCAGCTCAAGAACGGCTCAAGCTCGCTGGCAAACGGAGCCTCACAGCTCACAAACGGAGCAGGTGCGCTCAACTCAGGCGCGGCTCAGCTGTTCGACGGAATCGGTCAGCTTAAAAACGCAACTCCGGCTTTGATAGACGGTATTAAACAGCTTAACGACGGTTCAATGCAGCTTGACGAAGGTATGAAGAAGTTTAAGACGGACGGCATTGACAAAATCAAAAACGCCGTTAACGACGACCTCAAGCCCGTTGCGCAAAGGCTTAAGGAAATCAAGCGAGTTTCGGACAACTACAAAACCTACAGCGGCGCGGCAGAGGGAACAGACAGCAAGGTCAGCTTCATCTTCAAAACCGACGGCGTTGAATCAAAATAATATAGAATAAAATCTGTAAAGTCTCCCTCATTGCTTTGGCTTTGAGGGAGCTTTTATCGTATATAATGGAAAATTGATAATGGAAAATGGAAAATTAAGGGTCATCGCAAGGAATGGGTGTTGTTACCCAAATCAAAGATTTGGACAACACCTCAACTTCGTTCCGAATTTAAAATATTGCAGTGCCTTTAAATAGGCTTTCTTAAACATTTGCAGGGGCAGGTCTTGACCTGCCCGCCCGAAAGCATCCCCCGACACTTTTTTTCGGGGGATTCCTCTGTATTCTCAAAGGCTATGGGCTTACCGCAAGAACGCCAAAGGGTGAATATCAGCCCGTTCAAGGGTGTTGATGAAAGTATCGGAAAGCCGCTGACAAAATCAGCAAAAGCCCTTGAAAAAAACAAACGTGAGCGATATAATAAAATCAGGCTATAAGGAAACGGCGGCGAACGGGTTGCATTATATCGGGAAAATTGATGTAGAAAAATTTAAAAAAATTTCTGAACACATTATAACTGATGATGTTATTATTACAGATGAGAGAATAGCTCATATTCAAGACAGGCATCCTAATGATTATGAAAGATATTATAATTATTTGAAAGAAAGCGTAGAAAACCCCGATTATATTATTGAAACTAATAAACCTAATTCAGCACTCTTACTTAAAGCTTTTGAAAATGGTGATAAACAATTTAAGATGATATTAAGATTGGTTACTCCCGAAGATAATCAACAGTTCAAAAATTCGATTATTACATTTATGAAGATAAATAATAAGGAATGGCGAAGATTAATAAATAACAAGAAAATTCTTTACAAATCAGAATAATTATGTTAAAATATAAGTACAATAAGAAAGGTTATTTGAGGTGGAAGATTACGTCCCCGTCCACACGCCGATGGCTTGACAAGACATTTTGTCTGAGAGATGCAGGAGAATGGGACGCCTGCCAAATAACCGTACCTTTCAGCCACTTGTACTTTTTGTATAAGTGGCTGTTTCTGTGAAGCACGCCCGATTATCAGCGTGCTTTTCTTATACCCAAAACTCAATAATCAATGCGTTGTATCGTAAGGTACAGCGCATTTTTTATATCCAAATTACCGTGCCTGTTCTGCGGGCAACCGCAAGGGTTGCCCCTACACCAAAGCAACAAGCAACATTGTAGTGGCGACCCTTGCGGTCGCCATTTTTTTGCAATGGCAGAGTAAAGGCAGAGTCACATATTATTTTGCAAAGCTTAAAAAACAGTAATTAAACTCTAAACTCTTAACTCTAATTGTAATTGACAAAATCTTTATTTATAGTATAATAGAAATGTTACGATAAAAACCTTTTTGGAGGAGTATATATGGCTGACAACAAAAAAATGGTCGAGGCTATCACCAGCCGCGACGAGGACTTTGCAAAATGGTACACCGATATAGTAAAAAAGGCTGAGCTTGTAGATTATTCCGGCGTTAAGGGCTGTATGGTAATCCGCCCCTACGGCTACGCAATCTGGGAGCTTATGCAGGCTGATATGGACAGGCGTTTTAAGGAAACAGGCCACGAAAATGTCTATATGCCTATGTTTATCCCCGAAAGCCTGCTCCAAAAGGAGAAGGATCACGTCGAGGGCTTCGCCCCCGAATGCGCGTGGGTTACAATCGGCGGTCAGGAAAAGCTCACCGAGCGTCTTGCCGTACGCCCCACATCCGAGACTCTTTTCTGCGAGCACTATAAAAAGGTAATAAACACCTACCGCGACCTGCCCAAGCTGTATAACCAGTGGTGCTCGGTTGTAAGATGGGAAAAAACCACCCGTCCTTTCCTGCGCACCTCGGAATTTCTCTGGCAGGAGGGTCACACAATGCACGCCACCGCAGAGGAGGCAAAGGAAGAAACCCTCAAAATGCTTAAGGTTTACAGCGATTTCTACACCGAGACACTGGCTATCCCCGCCGTAATCGGTCAAAAGACCGAGAAGGAAAAATTCGCGGGCGCGGAGGCTACCTATACAATCGAGCCGATGATGCACAACGGCGTTGCCCTGCAGGGCGGAACCTCTCACTACTTCGGCGACGGCTTCGCCAAGAGCTTCGGCATTACCTACGCCGGCAAGGACAACAAGCTGCATTATCCGCACCAGACCTCGTGGGGTACCTCAACCCGTATGATCGGCGCGCTGATTATGGTTCACAGCGACGACGACGGACTTGTTCTTCCGCCCAAAATCGCGCCGATTCAGGTTGCGATTATCCCCATCGCCCAGCACAAGGAAGGCGTGCTCGACAAGGCATACGCCCTTAAGGACGAGCTTAAAAAGAGCTTTAGAGTTAAACTGGACGACTCTGACCACGCTCCCGGCTGGAAGTTCTCGGAGTACGAGATGAAGGGCGTGCCCGTAAGAGTTGAAATCGGTCCCAAGGATATCGAAAAGAACCAGTGCGTGGTTGTCCGCCGCGACACCCGCGAAAAGGCTTTTGTGCCCCTCGACGGACTTAGTGAATACATCGAAAAGCTGCTCGTTACAATCCATCAGGATATGTACAACCGCGCTCTTAAAAATACTCAGGAAAAGACCTTCACAGCCACAAGCTATGAGGAGTTTATCGACACCGC
>CAMNHG010000059.1 GCA_946539105.1 uncultured Clostridia bacterium
CTGTACGCCATATACACGTCGGTTTTTGATACAATCTCGAACGGCGCGTGCATTGAAAGCACCGGAACGCCGAGGTCGATTACGTCGACGTTCATATTCGCGACGTACTTTGCGATTGTACCGCCGCCGCCGAGGTCAACCCTGCCGAGCTCGCCGATTTGCCAAACGATGCCGTTGTTCTCGAGCAGCGACCTGATTTGTCCCATATACTCCGCCGAAGCGTCCGAGGTGTCGTACTTTCCGCCGTGGCCCGTGTACTTCGAAATTACCACGCCGTCGTTGATGTAGCAGCTGTTCTTAGCCTCAAACGCCGACGCGTAGGTCGGATCAAAAGCCGCGTTAACGTCGGCAGAAAGGCAGGTGCTCTTTGAAATCGCACGGTAGCCGGGGATTCCGTCCTGAGATGCCAGGTCGTAGATAAAGTAACGCAAAAAGTCGCTCTGCATACCCGTGTTGCCGTCGCTGCCGATTTCCTCTTTATCGGTCAGGTAGGTGATACAGGTGCTCTCGGGAGCTTCCGCGTCGAGTGCCGCCATCAGCGCGGGATAAGCGCAGACCTTGTCGTCGTGGCCGTAGCCGCCAATCATACTTCTGTCAAAGCCGATGTCCTTCGCCTTAAAGCTCGGCACAAGGCACAGCTCAGCCGACAAAAAGTCGTTCTCGGTAATGCCGTATTTGTCGTTTAAAATCTTCATAACATTGAGCTTTACAAGCTCCTTTTCGTCCTCTGCCTCGTCAAGCGCGCGCGAGCCTACAAGAACGTTCAAATCCTCGCCGGTAAACGCCTTTGCCATCGGCTTAGTCACCTGCTCCTGGGCAAGGTGGGGGAGAAGGTCGGTTACGCAGAAGCAGCTTTCGTCCTCGTTATCGCCCCAGATAATGTCAACGGTGCTGCCGTCGAGCTTCACAACTCTGCCGTGAAGCGTCAGCGGAATTGCCGTCCACTGGTACTTTTTAAGTCCGCCGTAGTAGTGGGTTTTGAAAAGCGCGAGCTTGTTGCTCTCGTAAAGCGGATTGGGCTTAAGGTCAATCCTCGGTGAGTCGATGTGGGCAATCGCCAAGCGCGCGCCGTTTTTAACGCCGTTTTTGCCGATAACCGCAAGGGCGATCGCCTTGCCGCGGTTCACATAATATACCTTGTCGCCGGGCTTGTAATCCCCCTCGGGATTGTACTCGGTAAAGCCGTTTGCCTTCGCAAGCTCCAGCGAATACTCCACTGCCTCGCGTTCAACGGGCGACTTGTTCAAAAACTTTTTGTAGCCCTCGCAAAAGCCGTCAGCCTTTTCGATAACCTCGGCGGTCAGCTTTTTTTGCTTGTTTTCCTCCATCATTACGCTCTCGCGCAGGAGTTGTGTTTTTGTCTTTTCGTCTGCCATTTATATCTTCCTTTCCATTCTTATTTTATGAAAAATACAGCTCAATATACTTTTGCTTGGCGTTTTCAACCTTGACCACATACTCGCTCGTCTCGGGGTAGGGAATAACGTCAAGCGTCATTCCGTCGGGACTGCAGTTTGGGTCTTTAAGCCAGTTTGAAACCTCAAACCCTGCGTTGTACGCCGCAACGGCGCATTTTTCGTTGCCGTAGTAGTCCAAAAAGTATCTGAGCAGATAACTTCCGTAGTCAATGTTCACCGAAGGCGTGTATAAATCCTCGGTGGTGTATTTGCCTGCTTCTCCGCGCATTTCCTGAAGCCAGTCAAAGGTCTCGGGCATAATCTGCATTAGTCCTAACGCTCCGACTGATGAACCTGCATCGGGATCAAAGCGGCTCTCGGTATGTATAACTCCGTAAATGAGCGCGGGTTGAAGGTTATAGTCCTTTGCCGCCTTGTTCACGAGGTCGGTGTATTCAAGCGGATAAGCGGTTTTTTCAAGGTTATTCTCGGTCTTTTTATAAAAGTTTGTCGACACAAGCACCGCTGTAACGGCAAGCGCGACCGCGATTATTGAGATTATTACGACCTTAACCTTTCCGCCGCCTTTTTTTGTGCGGCGTTTTCTTGTACGGCGTGCTCTCTGCGCCATTACATCACCTCGATTTTACCGCGGCGATAAGCTCAAGCGTTTTTTGCTCCAAGCCGCCGTCAGTGTTGTTCTCTATAATATAGTCGGAATTAGCTCTGAAAAATTCCTCGCTGAACTGCGCGTTGATTCTCTGCCGCGCTTCAATCTCTGTAATGCCGTCGCGGTTCATTATACGCTTTAGTCTTACGTTCTCGCTCGCGACAACGCTCACAATCACATCGCAGATAACGTCAATTCCGCTCTCAAAAAGCTGCGGCGCGTCAAAAACCGCGCAGCCGTTAACTGCTTTAAGCTCCTTTAGCGTTTCGCTGAGCACAAAGGGATGAACGATTCCGCCGAGTGCCCTTGTGTTATCCTTTGAAGAAAACGCTCTTTTCGCGAGGAGCTTTCTGTTCAGCGTTCCGTCAGGATTTATAATATCGCTGCCGAAGCGCGCGGCAACCGCGCCAAGGCAGTATTCGTTTTGCTCGTACACCCTTGTTACAAGGCTGTCTGCGTTTATTACGGCAAAGCCGTTTTGTTCAAAAATCCGCGCCACGGTGCTTTTTCCCGCGCCGCTCTGACCGGTCAAGCCGATTATTTTAACTCTTTTCAAGGTCAATCACCTCAAAGCCTGCCGCGCGTATAAGGCGGTTATATACGGCGAGTCCCACGCCGTCGGTGGACGGCAGACGGGTGTAAACCGTCACGATATTTCCGTAGCCGTCAATTCTCCGCAGGCTGTCAAACAGCCTTTGCGCGTGAGCTTCATAGTCGTTCTTTTTGCCGAGCGAAATGTACTTTACGCTCAGCTTTTCAACGTCCTCGTCGCAGCAGAGCGCGGCAACACCTTTTCCGCCGCAGCGGTTTACGTAATTTATGAAATCATCATCAGTGCATTTGAGCAGGATAACATTCGCCTTTGGCGCGTAATGCTTGTATTTCATTCCCGGGCTTGCCGCCTTCTGACCGTCCTTCAGCTTGTTGAGCACCGCGCTGTCAAGCTCGACCTCACCTAAAACCTCGCGGAGTTCTTCAAGCGTTACCTTGCCCGGGCGCAAAAGCCTCGGAGTATCCTCTGCAAGCGTGATAACCGTGCTCTCTACGCCTACGCCGCACGCTCCGCCGTCAAATACCGCGTCAATCTTGCCGTTTAAATCGTTCATAACGTGCTGTGCCGTGGTCGGGCTCGGTGAGCCCGAAAGGTTAGCCGACGGCGCGGCAAGCGGAGTATTCGCGGCTTTTATAATCGCCCTTGCCGAGGGATGGCTCGGCAGTCGGATTGCCACGGTGTCAAGTCCTGCTGAAACTTCATCGGGGATGATATCGCCCTTTTTCATAATAATTGTCAGCGGACCCGGCCAAAAAGCCTTTGCCAGCTTTCTTGCCGATTCGGGTATTTCTCGGACAAGAGCGAACCGCTCGATGTCCTCAAATTCCGCGACGTGGACAATCAGCGGATTATCCATCGGTCTGCCTTTCGCCGCAAAAATCTTTGCCACCGCCTTGCCGTTCAGCGCGTCCGCGGCAAGTCCGTAGACCGTCTCGGTCGGGATGGCGGCAAGTCCGCCGTTTTTCAGAATTTCGGCGGTTTTAATTATATTTTCGGGTGTATTGGTAAACAGTTGAGTTTTCATTTTAATTCTGTTCCATACTCTCTTTCAGCTTTTCGGCTCTGTCGGCGGTAATCAGTGCGTCGATTACCTCGTCGAGGTTGCCGTTGAGGATATCCTCGAGCTTGTAAAGCGTGAGTCCGATTCTGTGGTCGGTCAGCCTGCCCTGAGGATAGTTGTAGGTGCGGATTCGCTCGCTTCTGTCGCCGGTGCCGACCTGCGATTTGCGGTTTTCGGCAATTTCGCTCGCCTGTTTGTCCTGCTTTTCCTTTAACAGACGGCTTTTGAGCACCTTAAGTGCCTTATCCTTGTTCTTGTACTGGCTTCGCTCGTCCTGACATTCCACAACCGTGCCGGTCGGCAGGTGGGTTATGCGGATGGCGGAGCTTGTTTTGTTGATGTGCTGTCCGCCCGCGCCGCTTGAACGGAAGGTGTCAATTTTCAAATCCTTAGGATCGATTTCAAGCTCAACGTCCTCGGCCTCGGGGAGCACCGCAACGGTGGTTGTCGAGGTGTGAACGCGTCCCTGGCTCTCGGTCTCGGGCACTCGCTGAACGCGGTGAACGCCGCTCTCATACTTAAAGCGCGAATACGCGCCCTCGCCCTCTATCATAAATGAAATTTCCTTGTAGCCGCCCAGCTCGGTCTCGTTGGCGTTGATAACCTCAACCTTGTAGCCGCGCTTTTCGGCGTACATCGAGTACATTCTGAACAATACCGCCGAGAACAGCGCGCTTTCCTCGCCGCCGGCTCCTCCGCGGATTTCGATTATTACGTTTCGCTCGTCGTTGGGATCCTTGGGCAGGAGCAGAATTTTGAGCTGCTCGGACAGCTTTTCGATATTTTCCTTTGCCTCGTCAAGCTCAGCCTGCGCCAATTCTTTAAGCTCCGAATCCGATGAGTCCTCTAAAATTTCAAGGCTCTCCTTTTCGGACTGCACCGCGCTTTTGTACTCGCGGTAGGTCTGCACAAGCTCCTCAATCGACTTGATTTCCTTCATTATCTTTTGGTATTCCTCGGGGTCGGACGCCACCGACGGCTCATAAAGCCGCGAGTTAAGCTCGGAATACCGCTTGTCAAAAATCTCTATTTTCTCAAACATAACTTACTCCGTAATTACATTCTTAATGTTTTTCTCTGCCTTTTTGCGCGGAACCATAACCTCGCGTCCGCAGTTGTCACAGCGGATTTTAAAATCCATCCCCACGCGCAAAACGGTAAAGGTCCTGCCGCCGCACGGATGTTGCTTTTTCATTTCAAGTTTATCTCCGACGTTTATATTCAAGAAAAACACCTCACCCTTTATTATACACCATATCAATCTACTTTTCAAGCGAAGATAAACGGCGATACAGCAGGGGGATAATAGACATTTTTTTGTATTTATGCTATGATAAAAATAAATTAAAAAAATTTTAAAAAAAATGCAAACCTTTTTTAAACTCCCGAGTCCTTTTTAATGAACAGGGCAAAAAAGAGGGAAGTGAGGATAAAATGAACAAACAGCCGAAATTCAAAATAGATAACGCAAAGCTCACCAGGCTTGTCGCCAAGGCGCAGGGCGGAAACCAAAAGGCACTTGACGAAGTTGTCAATATGGTGAGCGGATATATATACTATTACTGCCTTACCCTGTTGGGCGATGAGGAGAAATCGAAGGACGCAGTGCAGGATATTTTACTAACAATGCTGAAAAAGCTCGATTCGCTTGCCGATCCAAAGGCGTTTTTGGGCTGGATAAAAACAATCACATCAAATTATTGCAAAACAAAGCTGACTCGCTCAAAGGACAATTTAAGTCTTGACGAGGGTACGTGGGATTTTGCCGACGAAAACGAGCAAATCTGTCCGTCAAAGTCGGCGGAAACCTCCGAGGTTTGCGGATATGTCCGCGAAGCTGTCAAGGCTTTGCCACAGCTTTTGCGCGAGAGCGTGATGATGTTTTACTTCAATCAAATGAGCGTAAAGGAAATTGCCGAAACCCTGGAGGTAAACGAAAACACCGTCAAAAGCCGACTTCACTCGGCGCGCAAGACGATGAAAAAGCACCTCGAGCAGTACGGCGGAGCGGCTCTCGCTTCGTGCGCGGTACCGCCGATGTCGCTGGTATCTTTCAGCCTTATCGAGGGCGCGGAAACGCAGAAAAATATTCTCATTCCCTACGCTACTCAGTCAGGCGCGGTAAAGCTCGCCTCGATTAACCCGGTCAAGGCGGCAGGCTCGTTTCCGCTTAAGGCGGCGGCAATCGGAGCGGCGTGCGTTGTTGTAATCGGCGCGGCAGGAGCGGCTGCGGCGTCAGGCTCTTTCGGCGGCAAAAGCCCCGAACAAGCTCCGAAGCCGACGGAAAAGGTTTTCAGCATTCAGCAGACTACCGCTCAGCCAAAAACCGAAGCTCCGACAAACGCTTACAACACAGCACCGTTCGCGGAAAACCGCGGAGGCTCCGATAACAAAAGCGAAAGCAAAGGCACAGAGCCTGCGCAAAATCAGGAATACACAAGGGCGCAGTCAACACCTCAAAGCTCTGCCGCGCAAAACACGGAACCGGCGGCAACCGAACCTTCCGAGACGGAAAAAACCATTACAGCGTCGCTTAATATTAAAATTGATAAAAACTCTTTCGGCGATTTCCAATTCGACGACTCTCAAAAAATATTCTGCAGAATAGTTAACGAGACATCACACTATGTTGTAACCGAAATTTCGGCTATGACAAGGGTTGGCAACTCGGATATGTGGAAATACGACTTTGCCGAGCACAGTCATCATATTTTTATGTATGACGGAGATAAATACACAGTGAGTATTTTTGGCGGAGGAATAGGATCGATTGAACCGCTCACGATAGAATCGTTCGATACCGCAAAGGCGTACACCGCTGTTTATACGGGTAAGGAATCCTATGACGAGGTTACGAGAACAACATATTCGGTTTACAAGTGGACATAATGAAATTTTTACGAAAGGATGTTATTTATGAAATCGACAATTAAAAAATATATCTGCGCGGCGCTTGCAGCCGCCGTAGCAATCACAATTATATGCGCAGGCTTTACAACGGCTTTTGCCGAGACTGCACATAAGTATATAAGCATTGAAATCGACAGCGAAACATTCAGGGATTTTGATAAGATGTTCTGTTATATTTACGACCTGACCGATGAGACGGAAGTCGCCAAATGGGGTTCAAAAAAGGGCGCGATGACAAAGGACGTTGATTCGGATATTTGGCGGTTTGACCTTGACGAACACGAAATCGAGCTTAATCCCGAGCACAAGTACACCGTTGTATTTTCATCCGACTGGAAGGCGCAAACCGAGGTGCTGACAATTTCTTCCTACGACAGCGCGAAGGACTACACCGCGGTTTTCTCTGGCATTCTTACATGGAAGAGTTTTAGCTTTATTCCCGAATTTAAGTATATCTGGGCGGGCGAACCCCTGAACCGCGCTGCCTACTGCGACATAAACAGCGACGGCAAGGTTGACGTTATCGACGCGGCAGTTATTCAAAAATACAGCTCAGGCAGGACTGAGCTTTCCGAAGAGCAGCTTGCGATGTCAGACGTAAACGCCGACGGCGCGGTTGATGTTCTCGACGCGGCTGAAATTCAAAAGTACGCGGCGGAGTAAAGTTGAAAATATATTAATTTAGGCGGACTTTGATTAGTCCGCCTTTTTATATGAATATAGGTGGGAGAAGGTTGCGCTTCTGCTTTACAAAACTTCCTACGCGCCACTTGCGGCGTGTTAAGTGGGGCACGGTCTCCGTTTGAAACATGGTCGCCCAGCGTCGCGTCTAAAGCCGCTTCCTCGTGCTCCCTGTTTCTGCGCTTCCTCGAACTCCCTTAATCCGCCACCGGCGGCGGTCGTTCTCGTCACCTTCGAATCCACCTTCTCACCGTTTGGTGGGAGAAGGTTGTGCTTCTGCTTTACAAAACTTCCTACGCGCCACTTGCGGCGTGTTAAGTGAGAAACCGCGCGCTTACCGCTCTCCTTAAAAACGTCACACTGTGACGTTTTTGCCTCGCTGTGCTCGGCACAGTCGCCTTCGAATCCACCTTCTTTTCAGCATAAAACAAAAGAGAGCACATAGAAATGTACTCTCTTTTGTTGGTGGGAGAAGGTGGATTCGAACCACCGAAGCGAAGCGCAACAGATTTACAGT
>CAMNHG010000060.1 GCA_946539105.1 uncultured Clostridia bacterium
TGAGGATAACCTCGTAGCGGAATGTGCCGACAAACGGAATGAGCGGAATGATAATTTTGAAGAACATATTGCACATCCAAGCGTACACCCAGACAATCCACTTGTCCTTGTGCGGCATTAAGAACTGCAGCAGCTTTTTGGTGGCGTAAACGCCGAGCAGCAAAAGCAGCGTCTGATAAACCGCTATAAAGTCGCCCGGAGCAGGAAGCATATCGAGCAGTCCCAGGCACACATATGTAAGGCTGTACAGGTTTTCGCCGGTCTTGAAAAACTCAATGTGCTTGAGCATATCGGAGATATAGCCTGTTGTTCCGAGATAATACTGTTGGTGGAACAGATAAATAAACATTACAACGTGAAGTATCAGGAAAACAAACGTAAGCACCCTGCACGTGTTTGAGTACTTTGATTTTTGTTTAATCGGATTCATATGATTCATTATATTTCCCTCACAGAATTATAAACTTAAAATATTCCCTCAATTTATAATTTTATCATCACGCAAAATGAATGTCAATACATATTTTATACACACTCTCGCATACTAATAATATCATTATTTCCGAGGTGGATTATGTATATTTACAATATGCCGCTGAGCTTTACAATGGCACTCGCCCAGCAGCCGAAATCGGCAGAGAGCTTTAGAAATATGACCGACGACCAAAAGACAGAGGTAGTAAACAAAGCAAATACAATCAGGAATAAAAAGGAAATGTGGAAGTTCGTTATGGAGATTAATTCAATGAAGAATTAATATCAATTATCAATTCAAAAAAAATCGCCTGCTTCCAAGCAAAACGCTTGAAAACAGGCTCACTGTTAATCGTTAATTGTTAATTGTTAATTATTTGTCCGTATCAGTATCCCTGTCCGCCGCGCATTAAATCGAATACGTAATTAATCCAGCAGAAGACGTGGACTCCCAGCACTCCCGACGAAAGCGCGAGCGCGCCTATACGCTTTTTCTGTGCTATTTCAACGTACTTCGCGAGCGATACAATAAACAAAATTCCGATTGCGAAGAACGACGACCAAACAAAGTTGCCGTGCGGCAGGCGGTGTCCGGATTCGTAAACAAAGCAGGTAATACCGAGGTTTACAATCATATGGAGCCAGCCGAAGGTATAATAGCGGTCTTTGAGCACGTCCTTGAAAACAAAGGCGAGAATTACAATCGGGAATACCATTGACAGCAGGATTTTGAATCCCGGGTGATACGCCATCGCGCGCAAGCCGACCATAAAGCCGATTTGCATTTTTGAGTCGGTGTTCGCGCCGAACAGCGTAACCTGCTGATACAGCATTACCGCAAGGCTCGGGAACACGGTCGTGCCCAAAACCACACAGCGCAGGAAGATTTTGCCCTTGTGCCTGATAAAGTCAAAAATAAGCACGCAGAGCATAGAAACTGAAAAGCCTATCATAAAGTTCGGCTTAAACAGCGTTGTCAGGAGCATTAAGCCCGAGAAAATAAACCACTCGGAAACCTTTATTCCCTTTTCTGCGTACTTGTTCATCAGCCTGAAGAAGAACCAAACCGAGAAAATCGCAAACGGCTTCATCATAATATACGTGGGGTTGTGGTAAACGTTAAAGTTGAGCATTCCCCTGTAGTCGAGCGCGCCTACGTGCGGAATATAAGTAAGGTTAAAGGTAAAAAACATATTCGCCAAAAACGCGAAAACCCATACAATCCAGCGGTTAACCTTCGGCATTAGATGCTGCAAAAGTACCTTTGACGCCACAACGCCCAAAAGCAAAAACGACGTGAGCATTACCGAGGTAACTCCGCCCCTGTGGACCAGCTTGTCCGCAAAGCCGAGCAGGTAATAGGTCAGGCTGTACATATTTTTTCCCAGTCTTGAAAACGCGATATGCGTGTGCAAATCCGCCCTGTACTGATACGGCGAGCCGAGCCAGTACTGACGGTGAAACAGAATTGTAAAAAAGATTGCGTAACCGATAAACAGCGCGAAGGTCAGGATTTTACAGATTATGGCAATCCTTTTCTCCTCAGATGTTGTCCTCAAATTCCTCATAGATTTTTCCTTTCAAAGGTATTGTTACTATTTTAACACCGTGACAAATTTATGTCAATAGAAAGCCGTTTTTCAAAACCGCCGAAAATCAATCGGCAGGCTGTGTTTCGAGGTATTCGTCCTTTAGATAACCGCTGAGCAGTATTTTGATTTGATTCATCTTTCCCGCGCCGTCGTCAGGCATTTTGTCGGTAGATACGCGCGTATATGTGCCGTCGTCGTCAAGGAATTTAACGGCGGTCACCCCTCCGCACAGTGCCGGGCCATCGTACTTATTGTTCCACACGCGCATTTTTGATTCTTCAATATGCTGATAACAGCGCGATGAAGCCTCGGCAGGCACGATGTAAGTTGTACAGGTTTCGGGCTCTCCGCCCTCAAAATCGTCGCCCTCAAAGACCTCCAGCTTTTCTTTGCCGTCCTTATATGTGCTAAGCACAAGCTCATAGTGATGATCTCCGCCGTTGGTTCCGACAGTCGCGGTGTAGTAATCAATCAGCATTTTGCCCTCTTTTTCCGGCTCATAAACCATAGAGTTTTTCGAGGAATATTTTACCGTTACGTCGCACTCCGGCATTGTAAAGCTGATAACATAACATCCGCGCGCACTGTCATAATCAGGATTGACGCGCTGTCCGTCTACATAAAAATAATAGTCGGTGTCGGTAGCGATACCGCTGAACCTCAGCTCTACCCTTTCGCCGGGTCTGTAGCTGTCCTTCGCGCCGTCAAAGGAACTTTTTTGACCGCAGTAGTCAACGTTGTATTTTTTGCCGAAGCAACCGGATAATCCTAACATAACCGCACCTCCGAGCGATATAATCAAAATTGCGAAAATTAAACCTTTGAATACATTATTCTTCATGAGTTATTCCCCATAACATTAAAATCAATTTCTTTACTCTGTAGGGGTCGGTCTTTGAGGTGGTTGTCCAAATTTTTAATTTGGGAAACAACACCCATGCAAAGCTGACCGACCCATGGTTTTAATTATATACGTTTGGTTTATTGTTGCGGTACGGTCAAGACCGTACCCTACAATTATTTAATAATTATAAAAAAATAATCCCTAAACACCGAATTTCTAAAGTAAGCAACACCTCTATACAATCAGTATAACAGACCCGAGAATAAATTTAAAGGGTAAAATACAAATTTCCCTCTTGACAAGTTAGCCAATGGTAACTATAATATATACGTGAGGGTTAGCTTTAACTAACCTAAAAACGGAGGTGTAAAAATGTTCCCCTTGGCAATGGCGGACGTCGGCGAAACCTATATTATTAAGAAAATCGGCGGCAGTCCCGAAGTAAAAAAACACCTTGAAAACCTTGGCTTTGTAGCCGGCGGCGAGGTTACAATAATCAGCGCACTCGGCAACAATGTTATAGTAAAGGTCAAGGAATCCAGAGTTGCCATAAGCGAGGAAATGGCGAGAAAAATTATGGTATGATTTTGTAATAGAAAGGATGGAAAGAATGAGAACTCTTAAAGAGGTCAAAATCGGAGAGACCGTAACCGTTAAAAAACTCCACGGCGAAGGCGCGGTTAAGCGCAGAATTATGGATATGGGCATTACAAAGGGTGCGGAAATTTACGTCCGCAAGGTAGCTCCGCTGGGAGATCCCGTTGAAGTCACCGTGCGCGGATATGAGCTTTCGCTCAGGAAAGCCGACGCTCAGATGATTGAGGTTGAGTAAGTCAAGACAACTTTTATTTTAACAAGCGGTTAGCTAAACCTAACCATCAGAAAGGAATAAAGCTATGAGTTTAACTATCGCCCTTGCGGGCAACCCAAACAGCGGTAAAACCACGCTGTTTAACGCGCTTACCGGCTCTAACCAGTTTGTCGGCAACTGGCCGGGCGTTACCGTAGAGAAAAAGGAAGGCAAGCTCAAAAAGCACAGCGATGTTACAATCACCGACCTTCCGGGCATTTACTCGCTCTCCCCCTACACGCTTGAGGAGGTTGTCGCGAGAAATTATCTGATTGACGAGCACCCCGACGCGATATTGAATATCGTTGACGGCACAAACCTTGAGAGGAACCTTTACCTGACAACCCAGCTCACCGAGCTTGGAATCCCCGTTGTCGTAGCGGTAAATATGATGGATATTGTCAGGAAAAACGACGATAAAATCGACATCAAGGAGCTGTCGCGCAAGCTGGGCTGCAAGGTTGTTGAGATTTCCGCGCTGAAGGGCACGGGAATTACCGAAGCCGCGAACGCGGCAATAGAAGCCGCCGACAACGCAAAAACCATTCCGCAGCACACGTTCTCGGGAGTTGTTGAGCACGCGCTCGCACACATTGAGGAGGCCTGTGTTCACGATATGCCCGAGGAACAGCAGCGATGGTACGCGATCAAGGTTTTTGAGCGTGACGAAAAGGTAATTGCCAAGCTGAATATTGACGAAAAAACGCTAAACCACATTGAGGGCGACATCAAAGCCGCCGAAAAAGAGCTTGACGATGACTCGGAGTCAATCATCACGAATGAGCGTTACGTTTACATAGCAACGGTAATCAAGTCGTGCTACACTAAGAAAAACCGCGGCAAGCTGTCAACCTCTGACAAAATCGACAAGGTTGTTACAAACCGCTGGCTGGGACTGCCTATTTTTATTGTCGTGATGTTCCTTGTTTACTACATCTCGATGGTAACGGTGGGACAGTTCGCAACCGACTGGATGAACGACGGCGTGTTCGGCGACGGCTTCCACCTGTTCGCAATCGGCTCGTCCGAATATGAGGAGCACGCTGACGCAATCGGCGTGCTGGCAGGCTCCGCGGAAGCCGCAGGCAATGAGGCTGTGCTGAACGCGCTCGACTTTGAAAATGAAAATTACAACCCCGAAGCCGCTGTTAAAGCGGTCAACGCCTTTGCCGCCGGCGTAAAGGACAATGACGAGTTCACCTACGAGGTCGAGGACGAGGAAACCCTTGAAATCACCAAGGAAACCTCAAAGGGTGAGGACGTTAAAAACGCCGCAAAGGTGTTTGAAAAGAACGAAGGAAAACCCGACGACCCTGCCGAGTTCGGCGTATGGATTCCCGGTATTCCGGTAGTGGTCGGCAACTGGCTTGAAGCCGCAAAGGCTCCCGAGTGGCTCAGCTCGCTTATCCTCGACGGTATCATCGCCGGCGTAGGCGCGGTGCTCGGATTTGTACCGCAGATGCTGGTGCTGTTCTTCCTGCTCGCGTTCCTGGAGGCGTGCGGATATATGGCGCGTATCGCCTTTGTGCTCGACAGAATTTTCCGCCGTTTCGGTCTTTCGGGCAAATCGTTTATCCCGATTCTTATCGGCACCGGCTGTGGAATCCCCGGTATTATGGCTTCGCGTACTATCGAAAACGAGCGCGACCGGCGTATGACAATTATGACAACCACCTTTATCCCCTGCGGGGCAAAGGTTCCGTTTATCGCTATGATGGCAGGCGCGCTGTTCGGCGGTTCGCCGTGGGTATCTACCTCGGCTTACTTCATCGGTATGGCGGCTATCATCGTATCGGGTATTATGCTTAAAAAGACTAAGCCGTTCTCGGGCGAGCCTGCTCCGTTTGTTATGGAGCTTCCTGCCTACCACCTCCCCACGCTGGGCAACGTTCTGCGTTCAATGTGGGAGCGCGGCTGGTCGTTTATCAAAAAGGCAGGCACAATTATCCTGCTCTCAACCATCGTACTTTGGTTCCTCAGCCGCTTCGGCTTTGTTGACGGCGCGTTTACAATGCTCGGCGAGGAAGAAATCGGCAACAGCATTCTCGCCGTAATCGGCAGCGGTATCGCGTGGATTTTCGCTCCGCTCGGCTGGGGCAACTGGCAGGCGGCTGTGGCTTCTATCACAGGACTTATCGCCAAGGAGAACATCGTCGGCACGATGGGCGTGCTCTACGGCGGCGGAGAGCTCTCGACCTGGGCTATGATCGCAAAGGTATTTACAGGCATTACAGGCTTCTCGTTCCTGGTGTTCAACCTGCTTTGCGCGCCGTGCTTTGCGGCTATGGGCGCGATTAAGCGTGAGATGAACTCTGCAAAATGGACGTTCTTCGCAATCGCTTACCAGTGCGTATTCGCCTACGCAATCGCCTTTATGATTAACCAAATCGGCGGAGCGTTCACAGGCAGACTGAACATAATCGGACTGATTATCGCAGTTCTCTTGATAGCGTTTATGCTCTTTATGCTGTTCAAGCCGTACAAGGAATCGAATAAGCTGACAAAGAACGTAAGGATTAAATAAGATTAGTATTGAAAGGAGCAAAGCATATGTGGTTTGCGGAAAATTTAGGTACAATTATTGTTGTCGCCATACTCCTGCTCATTGTGGGAGCCGCTGTTTTCTCGATTGTCAGGAACAAAAGGAAGGGCAAATCCCCCTCCTGCGGCTGCGGCTGCGCCAACTGCGCAATGCACGGCTCCTGCCATAAAAACAGCAAGACAAATTAAATCTAACGAAACAGAAAAACCGCTGTTCCCCCAAAAAGGAACGGCGGTTTATTTTTGTTTTCTTATTCTGATTAACCAAACTATAAGGTACGACAGCACGCCGGTGCAAATTCCGACTGTGTTCATTATCATGTCGTCAATTTCGAATTTGCCTATGTTAAAAATCAACTGGCAAAACTCGACTGCAACCGAAAGCGCGAGACCGCTGCCGATTGCAATAAGCGGCTTTAGCCTGAGCTTGTCCGGCAGCGCGAAAGGCAGGGTCATTCCGAGGGGCATAAACAGCAGAATGTTCAGATACATCGACCGGTAAAATTCCGTTTGACTATCCGTTACCGTAAATGAGCTGAACGGAATAATATTGACTCCGTACACATTGCTTTGCTGCCTTCCGAAAACCGTAAACAGCAGTATCAAAAATACAGACAGAACAGACCCTGTACAGCCGGCAATGCGCCTTGCCCTTTTCGGAAGCAGCAGCACAAACACAGTCCATACGACAAACAACACGGCGGTTTCAATGTATATCTTGTACATAGGCTGATTATAAAATATAATATGATAACGTTCAAAAGTTGACATTAAAAGCACCGTAAATCTTTCTTGAAATAAATTTATACCAATCTTCATTAAAAAGTAGACTTTCTACTTTTTAATAGTGCCGTAGGCGCGTCAAGATTGTATAAGACGGCAATTGCGCTTTTGCGCAATTGGAAAACGCGCCAAGCGTTTTCTCTCTGATAGAAAGTTGTCTACTTTCTATCAGAGAATAGTATTAGATACCGGTATTTTAACATATACTGTTAATTATTTCAAGCAAAAAGTGTCGGCGGGCACTATCGACCTTCCTTTACAACAAAAAAGGCGAACTTTAAGTCCGCCTTGATGTTTGCCGTTTAGTCGGCACCCTTGAGTGCCTCTACCATATCTATCTTTTTGTTTTTGCGCGCCACGGCAAGGCTGACAAGCAGCGACACGCCGAAGGTAAGCAGAATTGAGACGCTGTAGGTTAACGCCCCGAGCATCAGCTTCATCTCATACTCGCCGGCAAGCGCGGTTAAAAGCCAGTTGAGAACTCCCACACCCGCCGGAAGTCCGATTATTACTCCGGTAAACGTCAGCCAGATGTTCTGCGAGATTAGCAGTTTTGCGATGGCGCGGTTTCTGAACCCGAGCACCTTCAGCGTCGCAAGCTCGCGCGAGCGTTCAACGTAGCTCATAATTCCGAGGTTATACAGCACTA
>CAMNHG010000061.1 GCA_946539105.1 uncultured Clostridia bacterium
CATTGAAATTTGTGTTCAGCATACTTTCTTCCTCCATCCATTACATATATTTAAACTTTATTATATCAAAAAACAGCAACGCTTGCAACAACAATTTTGCGTTATTTAAGTCTTTTTGAGTTTTTAGGACATATTTTGCCGAAACAGCATGCAAAATATCCGCTTCGACTTTTTTCGTATTGACATTTTTTTCATATAATTATAAAATTAATATGACTTATTTTAGAAAGGCTATGTTAATATGAAAACTCTGATTAAAATATTGTGCGCGGTTTTGGTGCTTTCATCCCTCGCGGTTTTCGCCGGCTGCGGAGAAAACAACGACCTTGTGGCGTCAACCGTAGCTATTGAGGAAACAACCGACGACAGCAAGATGAACATTTCGGAACAGGCGGATATCAGCAAGCTGCACGCGGTTAATTACGAGGGCGACGATTTTGCCGGAGCATGGCAAATTACCGAGGGCGAGGGCTCGCAGTACAAGAGCTTTGTTTATATGTTTGACGGAAAGGGCAAGGCTTACCTTATAATCGGCACAACCGGATATATCGAGAACTACAAGGCAGAAACCAAGACCGACGACAGCGGAAGCTCGTACAAGGCGATTACGGTTCAGCTTATGTTCGGAATAAACGGCGTTTATAAATATGAATTTTCCGAGGACAAGTCCACCCTAACCCTCACAAACACCTCCGGCGGAAAAACCACTACGCTCAAAAAGATGGCTACGTTTTCCTTTGTTCCCATCCCGGATCCCGAGCCTGTTGTTGACGAAAAGCTGCTCGGCGCGTGGAAGGACGACAACGGAGAGTATTACTACTTTGACAAGAGCGGAATTATGTACAACACAATGAACGGTATTAACTTTACCTTTGCCAAGTACTCCGCAAAGGACGGCAAGGTAACATCTGTTTACACCACCAACAAGGAGGAAACCAACACCGTTGATTATTCCGTTGACGGCGATACGCTTACATATAATAAGTATAAATTCAAAAAGATTGCGGTTGACGAGCTGGTATAATTATGGCTGTTAAAATTGAGACGGTGAACACCGATAAATTTAAAATGAAATATTTTAAATTCGGCAGCGGAGAGCAAATCGCTGTTGTCATTCCGGGGCTCAGCCTCAAAAGCGTTACCGAATCGGCGAACGGCATTGCTAATGTATTCAAGGCGATGGGCGATAAGTACACCGTGTACTTTTTTGACCGCAGAACCGACTGCGGAGAAGATTATAATGTTGAGGATATGGCTGACGATACCGCACGGGCTTTTGATATTCTCGGCATAAGCGGAGCGTATGTTTACGGTGTTTCGCAGGGCGGAATGATAGCCCAGCTTATCGCGCTTAAACGCCCTGACCTGGTTAAAAAGCTCGCGCTCGCCTCGACCACCTCAAGAATCACCGAAGAAAACAGCGCGGTAATTGAAAAATGGGCTGACCTTGCGGCGGAAAAGAAAATCTTAGAGTTAATCGACTGCTTTATCGAGGCGGTTTACTCAAAGGAGTTTGCCGAAAAGTTCGGAGAGCTTATAAGGCAGATGTTAATCGGCGTGAGTGCCGGCGAGCTGCACCGCTTTGAAATTTACGCAAGAGCCTGCAACGGCTTTGACGTATATAACGAACTCGGGAAAATCTCCTGTCCGGTATTCGCGGCAGGGGCTGAGGGCGACAAGGTTTTCGGCTGTGAGCCGATAGCCGAGCTTGCGAAAAAAACAAATGCCCGGCTATATATTTATAAAAATTACAGTCACGCGGTCTACGACGAAGCCCCCGACTTTATAGAAAGAATAGTCGAGTTCTTCGATAAATAAAAATTTACGCTGTCATCCCGGCAAGGATGACAGCGTTTTTTACTGTATATAGACTATTGCTGTTTTTTTGAAGGCGTTTACAATTCTGGTTACAGCCGAATAAATCAAGCTGACAGCGTAGCCGTAAACCAAAATATCCTCTCTGCCGAAGAACAAGCCGATAACAATCAGCGCGATTGCGAACATTACAATGATAACGCCCGTAATCATCTTGAACCGCCAGTTCGAGGCTCCGTTGCTTTTTGCCTCAAATGACCGGAGAATATCAATTACCCCCGTAAACACAAAGATGAATATTAGGTAAACAAGAACGATGATACGCGACATAGAAGCCGCGGAAACCAAAAACAACGCCAAATCAAGCACGATGATCGCGCGGTAAAGGGTGGATTTTCCGCCGACCATATGGCGCGACATTGTAAAGTAAAACCACAAAAGCCTGAAACCGTAGGCAAACATCGAAACAGTCAGGATGAACACGATTATCCCCAGACTGACCTCGGGAACAATTATAATAATCAGGGCGAACAAAAACATTAGAACGCCTGCGATAAAATCCCTTATCCGCTTAAATTTAGTCATGTTCACCCTCCTTTATCAGCTTTTTATACGCCTTAATTCCGCGAAAGCCTTTTTCCTTGTAGTCAATGGAGTATCCGGCCAGCTTGTTGCCCGAGCTGAATATTTTATTGGTGACCATACTTTTCTGCGCGAGGGCTTCTATAATAAACTTACCCAAAAACGTATTGTCCTTTTGTCCCTCGGGCGCGCCGGCGTACTCGGAAATATACTTTTCCCGGTCGAAGCCCTCGATTTTTTCTCCCGAAAGTTTTTCGCCCAGTGCCTTCCAGTCGTCGGCGGAGCTTAGCTGACGCTTGTTTATGTTTTTATTAATCTCGTCCTCAATATCCGCTATTGCCTCAAAATCATAGCGGTTAAGCTCAAATTCGTCATACACACCGCGCAGATATTTAAGCGCGTATAGCATCTGGCAAAACGCGCAGCGGTAATCGTGAGGGTTGTCCTTAACGGTCTCCTCGTAATTTCCCCATGCGGTCAGGTAGCGGTATTTTATAAAGCTGTAGTCGGGCAAGTGGCCTGCTCTGCCGTGACCGAGGTTCATAATGGAGTTTTCGCTCGATGTGCCGAGACTGCTTGTGTATATGCTTTTGTCAAGGTCGTCGGGCTGGGTCGCGCTGTGCCTGAAGGTGATTTCGCGCTCGGTGCCGTCGGGCATAATCTCAAAAAAGCGGTTGTACGGGCTGTTGATTACAAGCGACGGAGTTCCGGCAAAATAGGTGTGTGCCCAGGTGTCGCAGAGAACGTGCATAGCGATTCCTGCCGCCTGCAGGCTTTTGTTTTTGGCAAGCTTTACCGTGTGGCCGAGCAGCTCGCTGTTTGTACCGCAAATAAGGCGGTACTTGTTTTTGTAGCGTTTTGAGCAGTGCTTTGCGGCGGGCTCGGCGTATAAGTCCTTGGGAAGAAAGTGGAACGACGCCCAAATTCGCGTGATGTCCTGAAGTCCCACGATGTCGGTGTTCGCGTCCATTAGCTCAAGGTTAAGCTGGGTTGTCGCGGCGGCAAGCGGAGCCTTTATCCTCGAAAGCAAGGTTTTGGTGCACATATCAACAAAGCAGTTGCTGTAGGCGATATCCAGGCTTTCGCTGTGGCTGTAGCCCGCGAGCGTTGCCGCGCAGTAGGTGGCATAGTAGTGAAAATCAGAGTTCATAACCCACCTCCGTAATGCGTTCACGTCTGCGAATTTTGCGCAGCTTTATAGAATTTATCATAACCTCAAGCATAAAGAACGCCGCGGTTGCGTCGATAATCATGGTGATGATAATCGTAAGTATATTTTCGCCGAAAAGCAGTGCCGCCGCCTCTAAAGCGATTAATAGAATTTGAAAAAATAAAATCAATCCGTTGACAATAAGGTACATAACAGATTTTTTCTTTCCCTTTCCCTCGGCGCGTGCCGATAAACCGACATAACAGAATAACGCCGAAACAATCGCGACAGCTATAATCATTATAATTGTCGCTATCAGCTTGACTTCATCGCTTGTGTTGTCATCATACTCAACCCCCAAAAATACAATGGTGAGGAAAAATTTTATAAACGTCCACAAGCCGAAGAACATCAGTCCTGTCCCGGTGGTTATTAAATTAATCTCAATTTTGTTTTTTATCGCGCTCATAACAACCCCCTGTTTCAGAGATAATCATATAAATAATTATATCACAAGCCGAAAATATCCGCAATATTAAAAATGTAGAAAGGCTCTGCATTCGTTGCTGAACACAGAGCCTTGTAATTTAGTTTTTAAGTGCCTGCAACGGAGCAGGGATTCTGCCGCCGCGGTTGATGAACACGTCGGGAGAGCCTTCCCTCACCGGCATAACCGGGCCTGCGCCCAGCAGTCCGCCGAACTCGAGCATTTCGCCTGCTTTTTTGCCGATTGCCGGAATAAGGCGAACGGCGGTTGTCTTGGTGTTGACCATACCTATTGCCGCTTCGTCAGCGATAATCGCTGAGATTTTCTCGGCGGAAATATCGCCCGGAACAACAATCATATCAAGTCCTACCGAGCAAACCGCGGTCATCGATTCGAGCTTTGTAATGTCGAGCCTTCCGCTCTTTGCCGCGGCAATCATTCCGGCGTCCTCTGATACCGGGATAAACGCTCCGCTCAGTCCGCCGACGTGGCTTGACGCCATTACGCCGCCTTTTTTAACCGCGTCGTTTAGCAGCGCGAGAGCCGCGGTTGTGCCGTGACAGCCGCAGGTTTCAAGTCCCATTTCCTCAAGAATATACGCAACGCTGTCGCCCACGGCGGGTGTCGGAGCGAGCGATAAATCGACGATGCCGAAAGGCACGCAGAGCCTTTTGCTCGCTTCCTTTGCGACAAGCTGTCCCATTCGTGTAATCTTAAACGCGGTGCGCTTTACCAAATCCGCGATTTCGGTGATGTCTTTTCCTTCTCCGCTTTTTGCGAGAGCCGCCCTGACAACGCCCGGACCCGATACGCCGACGTTGATTACCGTGTCGGCTTCACCAACCCCGTGGAAGGCACCTGCCATAAACGGATTGTCCTCGGGAGCGTTGCAGAATACAACCAGCTTAGCCGCGCCTATACAGTTTCTGTCCGCGGTCAGCTCGGCGGCACGCTTTACGGTTTTTCCCATCATTTTTACGGCGTCCATATTGATGCCTGCCTTGGTCGAGCCGATGTTTACGGAGGAGCATACAAAGTCGGTTTCGCTCAGTGCCTGCGGAATGCTCTCGATAAGCGCGTAGTCGCCGCTCGCAAAGCCCTTTTGGACAAGCGCGGAATATCCGCCGATAAAGTTAACGCCGAGCTCCTTTGCCGCCTTGTCGAGCGCGTAGGCGAACTTAACGACGTTTTTGCTCTGGCACGGAGCGGCAACCATACCGATAGGCGTAACCGAAATTCTCTTGTGAATAATCGGAATACCGTACTCGTGTTCAATGTCCTCGCCTGTCTTTACCAAATCGCCTGCGCTGCGGCAGATTTTGTCATAGACCTTTGTGCAAGCCTTGTCGATATCCTCGTCAAGGCAGTCGAGCAGCGAAATACCCATCGTGATTGTCCTCACGTCAAGGTTTTCGTTGTCAATCATATTTATGGTTTCAAGTATATCCTTGGTTTCAAGCATAAATATATCCCCTTAAAATCCCCAGTTAAATCTTATGCATACTGTTAAAGATGTCCTCGTGCATAACGTGAATCTTGGTGTTGGTGGCTTCTCCTACCTTGTCAAGGTTGTCGCGCAGCTCGTCAAGCCCAACGGTGGACTTGTCAATTTCAACAAGCATAATCATCGCGAACATATCCTGCAAAACGCTCTGAGTTACCTCAACAATGTTAACGCTCGCCTGAGCGCAAGCGTCCGAAACCTTTGCCAAAATACCAACAGTATCCTTGCCTATTACGGTAATTACAGCTTTCATTACGACCTCCGTATAATCGCGGAACACCGCGTAGTATCCATTGCTTATCCATATTATTATACTATCTTTGTGCGGTAAAGTAAAGAAGTAATTTTGCAAGGCGGCAAAGTGGACTTGATTTTATTGACTTTTTATGTGATTTGGAGTACAATCTAATATGTATAACTATAATAAAGAAAAGGAGGTCTGCGATTTGTTCAATTTCGACGTTATATACGATATAGGCGTTGTGGGGCTGAGAATACTTATGCCGGTTTACGCGATATTTATTGTGTATCAGTGCTACGCCGCAATGCGTCGCCGCAGACGTTCCGAAAAACCGCTTGTTACACTTTTTAATACCGATACAGGCGAGAAAACTCCCGTGGTGCTCTGGGAAAACTCAATCGGACGCGGCAAGGCGAACGATATAACGGTTGACGATCCCACAGTCTCGCGTAACCACTGTGTTTTGCTCAGGCGCAGCGAGGGCTGGTTTGTAACCGACGTCGGCTCAACCGCAGGCACATATGTAAACGACGAGCCTGCCGACGAGAGAACAAGGGTGCTCGTAGACGACGTGATCAGCGTGGGTAACACACGCTTTCAGCTCCTCAGAGGTGACGAGTACGAGGAAGAGGTACGTTCAAGCTGGTTTTTTAAGAAGGTAAGCAACAAGCCTGCTATCAAGGCATGGAAGCTGATGCTTATGGTAACGCTGTTCCATCTGTTTATGTGCATAGAGGCAATGTTTTGGAACGACGGCACAAACCTTTACTCTCCGCTTGTAATGTTCGGTGCTCTTGCCGCGGTGGAATGGGGATTTTTCTCCGTGTCGTATTTTGCGTTAAGGCGCAAGAGCTTTGAGCTTGAAGCACTCGCGCTTTTCCTGACCGGAATCGGCGTCATACTTCTTGTTCGGCAGGTCGAACGCTCGGCATACGTCCAGCTGATAGCCGCCGTAGCCGGAATGATAATATTCTGCATAATTATCAAGCTGATAGAAAATCCCGATAAAATCAATAAATTCAGACTTCCTCTTATGATAATCGCCGTGCTGCTGCTGTTGACGAGCATAGTTTTCGGTAAGGTAACCAAGGGCGCGGCAAACTGGATTTACATCGGCTTTATCTCGCTTCAGCCGTCCGAGCTTGTAAAGGTAATTTACATAGCAATCGGCGCAAGCGCGCTCGATGTCTTGCAGACCAAGCGGAACTTGATTGAGTTCATCATTTTCTCGGTGGTCTGCGTTGGTCTTTTGGCTCTCATGGGCGACTTCGGTACGGCACTTATATTCTTCGTAACCTTCCTGCTCATCGCGTTTATGCGTTCGGGCGATTTCAAAACGATAATTCTCGCGCTTGCCGCGGCGGTGTTCGGCGTTACGATTGTACTGCGATTCAAACCGTACGTCGCCGACCGCTTCAAGGCGTGGAGGCACGCTTGGCAGTACGCTCAGGCAGAGGGCTATCAGCAGGTTCACGTACTGACCTTTATCGCCAGCGGCGGACTGTTCGGCGTGGGAATAGGCAACGGCTTTTTAAAGCAGGTTGCCGCTTCGGAAAGCGACCTCGTGTTCGGTGTTGTCGCTGAGGAAATGGGCGTAATCGTCGCCATCACCCTCGCGCTTGCCGTCGCGCTTTTGGTAATTTACGCAAGGGCAATCACAACGCGAAGCCGCAGCACGTTCTATTCAATCTCCGCAGGCTGCGCGGCAGGACTTCTTGTTGTTCAGCTTTCGCTCAATATTTTCGGAGCGACGGACATTTTGCCGCTCACCGGCGTAACCTTCCCGTTTATCAGCTGCGGAGGCTCAAGCATAATGTCGTGCTGGGGACTGCTCGCCTATATCAAGGCGGCGGACGAACGCACCTACTCATTAAAACGCTGAGCGTTTTAATGAATGGATAATTGATAATGGAGAATGG
>CAMNHG010000062.1 GCA_946539105.1 uncultured Clostridia bacterium
ACATGGGTCCGCCCCTACAATTATTCATTATTCATCATTCATTATTCATTACTACTGTCTGCCCCCTCCGTCACGCCGCTTTGGCTGCGTGCCACCTCCCCCACTTTGACGGTGGAGGCTTTAAATAAAAAACTCCCCCGGCGTGCACCGGAGGAGTGAGAATTTATTATTATTTTTGAAGGAGCTTCTCGCAGGCAGCCAGCTTTGCGCAGATGCAGAAAATTTCCATCGCCGTTACAAGCTCATCATTGGGCGGGAAGGTCGGGGCGAGTCGGATATTTGAATCCTTCGGGTCCTTGCCGTAGGGATATGTCGCGCCCGCGCCTGTCAGCACTACGCCTGCCTCTTTGCAGAGCTGTACTACACGCTTTGCGGTGCCCTCGAGCACGTCTATGCTAACAAAATAACCGCCGTTCGGCTTTGTCCACTCGCCTATTCCCACGGGCTCAAGCTCGTTTGCGAGGGTGTTAAGCACGATATCAAACTTCGGCTTTAATACAGCCTTGTGCTTTTTCATATGCTCGAGCATTCCGTTGTAGTCGCCGAAATACTGAACGTGGCGGAGCATATTCATCTTGTCGTAGCTGATAATCTGGTAGTTGTAGCGTTCCTTAAACACCTTCATATTGTTCTTGGAAGCCGCCATTGCCGCTACGCCGGCACCCGGGAAGGTAATCTTTGAGGTTGAGCAGAACAGAATCGGCAAATCCTCGTTGCCTGCCTTCTTGCACTCGTCGTAGATATTGAGAAGTGTGTCGGGGGTGTCGGTAACGTCGTGAATGCAGTACGCGTTATCCCAGATAATTCTGAAATCCTTAGCTGCGGGCTTGAGGTTTGCAAATCTTCTTACGGTTTCGTCACTGTAGGTAATTCCCTGGGGATTTGAGTACTTCGGCACGCACCAAATTCCCTTGATGCTGTCGTCGTTTGCAACAAGCTCCTCAATCATATCCATATCGGGGCCGCTCTTGGTCATGGGAATCGGAATCATCTCAAAGCCGTAGTAACCGGTGATTCCGAAGTGACGGTCATATCCCGGAGCAGGACATAGAAACTTTCTGTTTTCTACCTTATACCATGCGTCGCAGCCCTCGACAATCGGCTTTGTCATCATACAGCTGATTGTGTCGAACATCATATTAAGGCTGGAGTTGCCGCCGATCATAACGTTTTCGCTGTCTACGCCCAAAACCTGACCGAACATCTTACGGCACTCATAAATTCCGTCGAGGATTCCGTAGTTGCGGATATCCACGCCGTCATCGCCGATAAAATTGGAATTGCTTGTAAATACGTCCAGTATTCCGTTTGACAGGTCAAGCTGTTCCTTACCGGGCTTACCCCTAGCCATATTGAGGCTTAAGCCCTTTGATTTTTCTTCGTCGTATTTGTTCTTTAAGCTCTGATACTCGCGCTCGAGCTCCTCCGCGCTGCAATTCAAGTAATTCATAATGCTCTCCTTATTGCTCTCCTTAGTAAAAAAATACCTTATATATTCTATAACAACAGTCAAAAAAATGCAAGTCTTTTTTGAAAATCCTGCATTTTCGGCATTTTTGCAGAAAGAAAACAGGCTCACTACGCAAAAACTTAGTGAGCCTGTTGCAATTTTTATTAAATATATTTCAGTATTAATAGTACTGATAATAGTAGTAGCCGCGGCGTCCGCGCTTTTTGTTAGAAACGCAGCCTACCTTTACAAAGCCGAGAATCTTCGCATCTGCGAGCTTCATACTGTCAAGAATATTCTGAACGTCGCCGTGGGTTGTTGAGCGTTCACGAAGCACGACAACAAAGCCTGCAATCAAATCCTTAAGAAGAAGCGCGTCGGCAACTACGCCGATAGGCGGAGTATCGAAGATAATGTAGTCGTATTCCTCATACAGCTTTTTGATAAGGTTTGTAAACTTTGGCGAGCACAACAGCTCGGAAGGGTTCGGAGGGATCGTGCCCGAAGGAAGAATATCAAGGTTAGGAAGCACGTTTCTGTGGATAACCTCCTCAAACTCAACCATCTTACCGATGACGTTCGAAAGTCCCGCCTGATTTTCTATCTTAAATATATTATGAATGTTAGGACGGCGAAGGTCGCAGTCAACAAGGAGAACCTTTTTTTCCATCTTTGAGAAGGAAATTGCGAGGTTGGCGGAAACCGTGCTCTTACCCTCGCCCTTTGAGTAGCTTGTTACGGCGAACAACTTGTCATCGTCGGCTGAAAGCGAGAACATAATATTTGATCTCGCCGATTTATAGGATTCGACAATCGCGAATTTGCTCTTGTCTGATATTGTCTCGGTACGCATTTCCGCGTTATTTTTTTTGTTTTTCTTACCAAGTTTAATTCTCATATTCCGTCACCTGCCTTAAGATTCAAAGTCGGGGATTTCGGCAAATACCGGAACCTTGTAAATTTCGGAAAGATCCTCGTCGGGCTTGATTGTTGTGTCGATAAGCTCAAGCAGGATTGAAATTATACAAGCCAAAATCAAACCTACAGCCGCGCCTATCAAGGCATTTCTCATCTTATTCGGTGAGTGCGGAGATGACGGCTCTTTTGCCGATCTGATCACTCCGATTTGACCGTAGTCAAAATATTTTGAATACACGTTAATGCACGCTTCACTGACTTGATTTGCAACATTCGCGCACTTAACGGGGTCGTCGCCGTCAACGGAAATCGTGATAAAAAAGGTATTTTCATTTACCGTCATTTCAACCTTACAGTCACCGTACACCTGAGTTACTTCATCCGAATTTTGGAAAAGTGTTACGCAGACATTGGCAAGCGAGTTAGAACCGCTGATATCCGAGCTGAAAATCTTTTTAGCCTGCTGGTTGTTACCTGTGTTGGCGTTTGCATCGGAACCGCCTGACGGAGTTGTTGAATCCGTCGAGCCTGTTTTTATTTTATCATAGTTCATTACAGAAATCATTGACGTAGTGCTGTACCTTGGGGTAACAAAAAAGCTGGTGTACATATAAACCAGCAACCCGGCAACAGCCGCAGCGGCAAGGATAAATAATATTCTGTGTAAAAGAATAGATAATATCTTCTGGACTGTAATATTTCCTGCCATTTTGAGTCTCCTTTGCATAATACCTTCGCAAAAATAGTATTACATATTAACAAACATAGTTATTATATTATATCAATCGGTGTTTTTAATTCTATATTAGAATTATATTCAATTAATCGGACAAAAAAATAAAGGAAGCGACCGCTTCCCTTATTATAATATTATATTTGACAAAACTATCCGACTACATTCAGCAGTACGCCCGCGGCTACCGCCGAGCCGATAACACCGGCTACGTTCGGGCCCATTGCGTGCATAAGCAGGAAGTTGCCCGGGTTTTCCTGCTGGCCTACCTTCTGCGAAACACGCGCCGCCATAGGCACAGCCGATACGCCTGCCGAACCGATGAGCGGATTGATTTTTCCGCCGGTAAACTTATACATCAGCTTTCCGAACAGCACGCCGAACGCCGTGCCCATACAGAACGCGATAAGACCGAGCACAATAATCTTGATAGTGTCGAGCTTAAGGAAGTTTGTACCCGAAGCCGTCGCGCCTACGGTTGTACCGAGGAAAATCGTGATAATATTCATCAGCTCGTTCTGAGCCGCCTTTGCGATACGGTCAACAACTCCCGACTCCTTAAACAGGTTGCCGAGCATCAGCATTCCGACAAGCGGAGCAGCGTCGGGCAGGAAAATCGCGATAAGAATTACAACAATAATCGGGAACAAAATCTTCTCGAGCTTAGAAACCGGTCTGAGCTGCTCCATAACAACCGAACGCTCTTTTTTGGTTGTCAGCAGCTTCATAATCGGCGGCTGAATAATCGGCACGAGAGCCATATATGAGTAAGCCGCGATTGCGATTGAGCCGAGCAGATGAGGCGCGAGCTTTGTGGTAACGTAAATCGCCGTAGGACCGTCGGCACCGCCGATAATACCGATTGCGCCTGCCTCTGCCTCGGTAAAGCCGAGGAAAATCGCGCCGGTAAAGGTGATAAAAATACCAATCTGAGCCGCCGCGCCCAAAATAAGGCTCTTGGGGTTGGCAATAAGCGGTCCGAAGTCCGTCATACAGCCGATGCCGAGGAAGATAAGCGGAGGATAAATTCCCAGCTTAACGCCCTGATACAGATAATACAGCAAGCCGCCGTAGGTTGGGTTTTCAAAATAAGTTACACCGTTAATCACCTGAGAAGCGTGCCCGGCGGTATTAAAGCCTGCCGCGTCAGCCTGTTGCTGCGTGAGCAGCTCAACCGACGGAGGGCTCATAATCTCGGGGTACAGGTTAACAAGTAACATACCGAATGCGATTGGCAGCAAAAGCAAGGGCTCGTACTGCTTTTTGATAGCCAAATACAGCAAAACGCATGAAATAGCGATCATCGCGTAGTTTTGCCAGTTAAGATTAACCAAGCCCGAGCTGTAGAAGATACCCTTTACAGCGTCAAGAAAGCCTGTTAATATTTCCATTATCTATCCTTCCTCTCTGCCTAAAAAGGTCTTGTGTTCTCTATAACGCCCGCGTTTGCCCACGCCGAACGCTTAGAGCCTGATTTTTTTACGCTTTTTATTCTTACTTTATCCTTGCCGCCGTACATTGTCGCTACAGCCGCGGAAATTACCGCGATAACCTCTTCGGGAATACCGTCGGTCTGAGCCTCTGCAGGCTGTTGTTCTCTGACAATTTTCACCTTAGTCTCAGCACTTTTCGGTTTGTCGGGAACAGCTGACTTTTTCTTAGTCCTCAAACCGGTGCTTTGGGCTTTGCTTACAATAGCACTGTAGATTTTGATAATCATAATCAACAGCAGCAAGACCGCAAAAACGACCACAAAGCCGGTAAGGATAACCTTTGCAGAGGATATACCCTTTTCGGCAAGCGACAATTCTGCAGTAAGCATCGGCAATAATGCTGACAACTGCATATACCCACCTCCATAAAATCAAACATACATTGTTATTATACTTTATTTTGTCCGATTTTTCAATATTAAAAATTTGCTGTAAATTATATTAAAGTGTCATAAAGAAAAGAGAGCCGAAAGATAACCTCTCAACTCTCTGAAAATTTTTATAATATTATGCAAATCAGACCGTTACAGCCGTCGTTGATAATTTTTTGAATGGTGTCCCCTATCTTACGCCTTGCGTCGGCAGGCATACGGTACAGCTTGTTGTGCAAGCCTTCATTTACAAGCTCGTGAACCGACTTACCGAAGATATTGCTCTCCCATATTTTTTCGGGATTCTCCTCAAATTCCTTGAGAAGATATGACACAAGCTCCTCGGACTGCTGCTCGGAGCCGACAATCGGCGTTACCTCGGTTTGGGTTTCAATGCGCATCATATGGATTGACGGCGCGCTTGCCCTGAGCTTGATTCCGTACTTACCACTCTGCTTTATAATCTGAGGCTCGTCGAGCGTGAGCTGGTCAATAGTGGGCATTACGATTCCGTAGCCGGTTTCCTCGACCTGCTCATAAGCCTTGGCGATTTTGTCAAACTCCGCCTGCTTTGCGGACAAGTCACTGAGGGTTTTCATCAAATCGAGCTCTCCGCCGATGTCAAGCCCTGTTTGCTCGGACAAAACCTTATAGAACAAACCCGGATCGGTTTTTATTCCGACGGTCGCGGTACCCTCGCCGAGGTTAAGCGACTGAATCTCCGCCGCGTTGACGTACTCGTTTTCTTCAAGCGTTTGCACGGCTTGCTGAATTTCGCGGATTTTCTCTATCCCCTGCGCCGAGGTTCTGATAGAATCAAACAATGCTGATTTTAGCGGATGCTCCTTGTCGAGCGCGACAATCCAGCGCGGAATGTCAACCTTAATCTCCCTGACAGGGAACTCAAAGAGCAGCTGCGCGAGAATCCGCTTGATCTCGGTCTCGCTGAGATCCATACAGCTTACCGGCAAAACAGGTACTTGATACTCCCCTGCCATACTCTCGGAAAGACTTTTCGCGCTGTCAGAGTCTGGATTCTCGGTGTTGAGCAGCACGATAAACGGCTTGTTAATCGCCTTTAGCTCGCTTATTACCCTGCGCTCGGCGTCAAGGTAATCCTCGCGCGGAATTTCGTTAAAGCTGCCGTCGGTGGTTATTACAAGCCCAATTGACGAATGGTCGGTGATGACCTTCTCCGTTCCGAGCTCAGCCGCCTGCTCAAAGGGCATTTCTTCCTCCGACCACGGAGTTTTAACCATTCGCGGAGCGTCCTCCTCGCTGTGACCGAGGGCACTGTCCACGATATATCCCACACAATCAATCATTCTGACCTTAAAGGTAACGTTGCCGCCCAAATCCACGTCAGCCGATTCCTCGGGGATAAATTTCGGCTCGGTCGTCATAATCGTCTTGCCTGCGGACGACTGCGGAAGCTCGTCAACGGTTCTGCGGTAGACGTTCTCGTCGCGGATATTCGGCAGGACAATCAAGTCCATAAACCGCTTGATAAAGGTCGATTTTCCTGTGCGAACGGGGCCGACCACCCCGATATAGACGTCGCCGTCGGTACGGCGCGAAATATCCTGATAAACGTTTCTTTCCTCCATTGTCCTGCCTCCTAAGCCTTTGGTATCAACAGCATTTGCGGACTGTCGAGGGTTAATTCTTCAACCGAGTTTTCTTTTAAAAGAGAGTCCAGCCCGGTGTTGTGTGCCTTCGCGATTTCCCACAGGTTTTCGCCCTTGGCGGCGTAGTACAGCATAAGCGAGCAATTATCGGGCTTTACGGGCTTATCCTCGAGCACCTCTACCCCCGAAACCGCTTTTGTCACTTCGTTTTTGACCGCTCCGCCCGTGATTTTCAGCTCACAGCGGATTTCCGCCGTGCTGTCGTCGGACAGTCTGAAGCTGATTCCCGACGGCTCGGCACGCAAAAAGTACATCGCGTTACAGCCGAGGGTGCTGTCGGGAACGTGCGAATATTCGCAGGAGCGTTCTATAAATATGGGATAGTTTTTGTCGTCAAGCGCGACAATGCAGAGGTTGATTTTTCCGCTGACCTCGACCGCGTCTTTTGACGGCTTGGAGTCTGTTGTCACGCTGTCGGAGTAAATATCGAGGATTTTTGAGATTTTTCCGTCGTCAAGGCTCGCGGTCAGCTTTTCGATATAGCTCTCGGAGACAGGATTGACCTCGCCGACGCTTTTGAGGTTTTCAAACTGAGGAACCGATGCGAACTCGGTGGAGTACGCGTCGATAATAAGCTCCTTGTTCTCGATATTGTACCCCTCGGCGGTCAGGCATAGCTTTGCGTCGAGCGCGACGGCAGGCTTGTCGGACAGCATATCGTTTTTAAGGCGGATGTCGTAGCTCATCACATCACAGCCGAGCAGATTTCGCGTGTTCTCGTCAATGCCCTCGCAGTCGGCGATACGGCTGAACGGCAGAATATAATCGAGCTTTGCGGTCTCTCCGCTCTCGACGTCGGTCAGGTAAAACAGCTTCAGGTTAAGCTCTCCGCTGAGCATCAGCTTGCCTGTAACCGTCTTTATATCAGTGACGGCAGCTGTGACCTTTGAATATAAAATCCCCTCAATTCGGGGCTTATCGGCGACTGAGATTTCCTCGCTGACGGTGAACTGCTCCTGACAAAACGCAGTTAAATCGGCAAAGTCCATTTTCTTTG